>CAMBWG010000188.1 GCA_945871415.1 uncultured Desulfovibrio sp. | reverse complement strand
GGGCCTGCCGGATGCGGTCTATCAGCGGCGGGACTCCTGACAGGGACGGACGGATTCCGGGCAACGTGTCGGCAAAAAACGCGCATTTTCCCGCATGAGCATGACCTGAGTAATTTCAGTTTAAAACGCTGCGCGTTTCAAACCATACGGCCTGTCGTTTCGCGGAAAAAGCGCAATTTTTCCGCTCTCTTCTGGCCGTGCGGCGCTGTGCCGCCGCCTCGCGTTTCACCTTTTTCAAAGGTGAGGCGCTCTAAACGTCAGGACTGTTTCGCAAAATCATTCAGACAACGACGGGGGATATATGAAAAAGGAGATTGGCTGCATCGGCTGCGGCAACATGGGCGGGGCCATCATGGCCGGACTGGCCCGGCAGGAAGCTCTGTGGGAAGGATGGGGACTGGCGGCCTGTTCGCGTACGGCCGCGCGCCTTGCGCCACTGGAAGAACTGGGCGTCGTCTCCTGCGCCTCCAGTGCGGAGCTGGCAGCCCGAAGCCGCTATATCGTGGTCGCCGTCAAGCCCTATCAGATGGATGCCGTCCTGCGCGAACTGGCTCCGCATATCCGCGCGGATCATGTCGTCATCTCAGTGGCGGCCGGCATCAGTATGGCGGCGCTGCGGGAAAGTCTTGGGCAGGCTTGTGCCGTAGTCCGCTGCATGCCCAATACGCCGGCCCGGGTCGGCAAGGGGGTCTTCGGCCTCTGCTTTGACGATCCCGCGCTTACGCCCGAAGCCCGCGCTGACATTTACGCCCTGTTTGCCGCGCTGGGGGTCTGCGTGGAGCTGCCCGAAGCGCGCTTTACGGCCTTTTCGGCGCTCATCGGCGCAGGTCCCGCCTATGTCTTTGCCATGATGCAGGGACTTGTCCAGGCCGGGGCCACGCTGGGCTTTACCTGGGCGCAATCACGCGAAATGGTGGCGGCCCTCTTTGAAGGTTCCGCGCGCATGGCGGCACAGGAAACAACGCCGCTGACGCAACTGCGCGACGATGTCTGCTCTCCCGGCGGCCTGACCATTGCCGGCGTAAACGCGCTGGATCGCGCGGGGATCAACGGCCTTCTGGTTGACGCCGTTCTGGCTGCCGACGCCCGCGGCCGGGAAATGGAACAGTAAACCATGCGGCCTGCCATTTCGCAGAAAAGCGCGGCCTTTTCGCTCAGTTCGGGCCGGACGGCGCTGTGCCGCCGCCTTGCGTTTCACCTTTTTCAAAGGTGAAACGCTCCAAGGGGAAATTTCCTGATGTAGTTGTGGAACGGGGACGCCTGCCGCGAAAAAACGGCAGCGTCCCCGTCATGACTGCATTTGCTGAAAAATGCACTGGAACATTTTCAGTGAGAAGCGCTTCGCGTTTCACCTTTTTCAAAGTTGAAACGCTTTAAACGCCGCGATCCGACTGCAATCAGCCGCGCGCTTTGTCCGCACGCATGCGGCGCAGCCAGTCATACCAGCCTTCAAGGCCCTCGCCGTTGCGGCAGGAAACCTCAAAAACGGCAAGTTCCTTGTTCAGCCGCGTGGCAAAGGCTCGCGCACGCGCCATGTCGAAATCAACATGGGGCAGCAAATCCACTTTGTTCAGGATCATGGCTCTGGCAAGATTGAACAAAAGAGGATATTTTTCCGGCTTGTCATCCCCCTCCGTCACGCTGAGCAGCGCGACCTTGGCGTCTTCGCCGCAGTCAAATTCCACGGGGCAGACAAGATTGCCGACATTTTCTATAAAGAGGATGTCCACCTGTGAAAGATCCAGGGCATCCAGCGCCGTAGAAATCATATTGCTGTCAAGATGGCAGCCGCCGTCGGTATTGATCTGCACGGCCTGCGCCCCGGTAGCGGCGACGCGACGCGCATCATTGTCCGTCTGCAAATCGCCTTCAATGACAGCCATGCGGAATTCGCCGGCCAGATCGCGCAAGGTGCGTTCCAGCAGGGACGTCTTACCCGCGCCGGGGGAAGAAATGAGATTCAGCGTCAGGATACCACGCAGCCGCTCGCGCACCTGTGCCGCCATTTTCTCATTGGCTTCCAGCACATTGCGCACTACAGGAATTTGCATGCCGTACTCCTCTTCTGCAAGCTTAGGTGCCTTCAATGGCAACTATGTTCAGTTCTTTGCCCTGCAGGACCTCATGCCCCAGCTGCTCGCCGCAAAAGGGACAGGGTTCCCACAGGGCCAGCCGCCCCTCGCCGCCAAACTCCGCGCCGCAGGCGCCGCAGCGCAGGCGCAGGGGGACTTCCTCAATTTCCAGACAGGCGGTCTCGTCGGGAGTACCCTGCAAGAGTACCTCAAAACCGAAACGCAAGGAGGAAACCTCAACTCCGGCCAGCGCGCCACAACGCAGATGCACGCCGGTGAGGCGTGTACAGCCGCGGGCTTGCAGCTCCTGGCGCGCGATATCAAGAATATTCTGGGCAAGGGACATTTCATGCATGGGCGCAGGCTACCTTAAAGGGAGCGCCCCGTAAAGGGACGTTCGCAAGCCGACGCCTTGCCATTCACTGCAAATCATGTAGAGTTCCTCCATGCAATCTCCTCAATACATCGGCGTCTATTCCCTGCGCAACAAGCTGCAGGGCGGGTCCAGGGCCCTTTATTTCGTCTGGCAGACGGAAGCCGGCGATTACATCGTCCAGCGCATCGACAGCGCGCGCAAACCCGTCGGCGTCCCCGAACGGGTAGCCCACGACGTGCTGCTGCACAACTTCGTGCCGGAAGCGCCGCCGACACCGCAACCCGTCATGCCGCAGGACGACGCGATTCACGCTACCGGCTCCCAGCCTCCGCAGGGACAGCAGCAGAATCCGACGGCCCGGCGCGCACCAGCGGAACAGGAGCAGCAGCTGATCTTCGCCCCGTCGCAACCTGCCGCGGACACTTCCGATGACGGGGATGAGGAGTTTCGTCGGCTGGAGCTCGCGCGCAAGGCAAAACAGGTTGAAATATCCATGCGCGAAACCTTCCGCAAGACGCTCCTCCGCCTCAAGCGCCCCAAGGAGCGCCACGCGGCGCTGACGGCGCTGGAACAGATGGCTGAATCCAGGGAAGGCATTGTGCCGGAGCATAGTCATATGTTCCGCGATTTCGGCGTGCAGCTGCGCAAGCAATCCCAGCCGGACACGGCCCTGCGTTTCAGCCGTCGCGTGGTCAAGCTCGCCCCGGGGGACGATCACGCGCTTTTCAACATGGCCCGCGTTCTCTGCGATCTGCGCAAATTTGAGGAGGCGGAACAGCTTCTGGCGCAGGCCATGAAAATTGACGCTTCCGAACCTGTCTACCGCCGGCTGCGCGACTACATCATGCGGGAAAAGCGGCGCGCTCCCCGCTCCCGTCGATAACGCCGCGCGCTTCAGGAGTTTTCAGCAATGAACAAAATCATCATGGGCCTTATCGTGGCCGTCTGCGTGCTGGGTATGGCATTGATCATGCTCAACGAGAAACTGGGACGCAAACCCGATCCGGCGCCGGTCACCACGGAAGCCTCCTCGGTACCGGCCTCCGAAGGGCCGGGCGGCGCAGGCCTGTCATCCGGCAGACCTGCCGCGGAAGATATGATGACCTCTCTGCCCGCCCCGTCTCCTTCCCCGGCTCCGAGCCTGACCCCGCCGCCCGCGCCCATGGCTCCCGTTGCCGAGGCTCCGGCCGCGCCGGCTTTCTCTTTTGGCGGTGAAACGGATACGGCGCCGGCGACGCTGCCGCCGCTGCCGCAGACGCCCCCGCCCGCGCCTGAGCCTGTGCGGGCGCCCGCGCCGGAAGTGGATACGCCGCTGCCGTCGGACGCTCCTGTGTCTGTGCCGCCCCTGCCCGAAGAGCGCAAGGATGTGCCGGTACCAAGCCTGGCTTCTAATGTCGTCGCCGCGCACGAACGCGAGGCGGCAGCCGACACCCCGCGTGAAACGCCCGAAAAGCCGAAGACCACACCCGCGCCGGGCAAAAAGGAAGAAAAGGCCAAAGAAAGCAAGGCTGACGTTGAGACAGCCAAAGCGGCAACCACCAGAGAAGAATCCAGAAAAAAAGAAACGCCCCGCAAGGAAGCCGCTCCCGCGCGGGAAAAGGCATCCTCCGCGGATAAAAGCGTGGAACGCTTTGTCGTCTATGCCCGCGAAGGCGGCGCTACCGTGCGCATTGTGGGCAATGCCAATATTTCCTACAAGCCCATGGTGCTGACCGGCCCGGATCGCGTTGTTGTGGATCTGGATGGAGACTGGGACATCAAGGCTCCCGGTATTCCCAAAAATGATCTGGTGACCAACGTTCGTATCGGCAAGCTCAACGGAAAAACGCGCGTTGTCATCGACCTGAACAGCTCCGCGAAGACCCGCTATACGCTGTCCAAGGATCGCCGGATGCTTGACGTCCGGGTAGACAAATAGAGCATTTTCAGTTTGAAACGCTTTGCGTTTCAAACCATACGGCCTGTCGTTTCACGGAAAAAAACGCATTTTTTCCGCTCAGTCAGGGCCGGACGGCGCTGTGCCGCCGCCTCGCGTTTCACCTTTTTCAAAGCTAAAACGCTCCAGCCGGGGTTCCCGGCTTTGCTCAGAGTCGCGCGCCTTTCACGCAACAAGGAGTATTTCATGGATAATTTTGTCGCCAAACACGACAAGCTGATGCGGCTTCTCAATATCACCATCGAAGAAGCGCGCGAGGATTACTCCCGCGTCAGCATGCCTCTGACCAGCGACAACATCAACGGTATGGGCATGGCCCACGGCGGCGCCATCTTTTCTCTGGCGGATATTGCCTTTGGCAGCGCCGCCAATGCGGGAAAGCATCATTGCGTCGTGAGCCTGACCTCGCATATCGAATTCCTGCGTCCCGGTTCCGCCGGGCCGCTGGTGGCGGAAGCCCGCCTTGTACGCGGCGGCCAGCACATCATGAACTATGAAGTGGATGTTTTTGACGCCAACGAAGTGCTGATCGCCAAGTGTCTTGCCACCGGCTTCCGTACCACTCTGCCCCATCCTTCCGGGACGGACGAGTAGCCGGAAGCCCGGACAGCCCGAAAAGAAAGGGGCCTCCCGCTTGGCGGGAGGCCCTTTCTTTTCGGGGAGTTAGAGCATTTTCAGTTTGAAACGCTGCGCGTTCCAAACCATACGGCCTGTCGTTTCG
>CAMBWG010000187.1 GCA_945871415.1 uncultured Desulfovibrio sp. | reverse complement strand
CGTTTCAAACCATACGGCCTGTCGTTTCGCGGAAAAAGCGCGGTTTTTCCGCTCACTCTGGGCCGGGCGGCGCCGTGACGCCGCCTCGCGTCCCACCTTTTTCAAAGGTAGGACGCTCTACTTGTTGGTCTTGAGAAACGTCTTGGCGCGCGCGGCTTCCGCGGAATTGGGGTATTTGCGGATCAGTTCGTTGAGGCGGGACTTGGCCGCCGCGCCCTGATTAATCTTGCTGAAGCAGATGCCCTGCTTCAGATAGGCTGCCGGAGCCTTGGAACTCTTGCTGTACTTGGTGATGACCGTATCATAGGCAAGAGCGGCATCGGCAAACTGATTGCGCTGGAAATAGCATTCCGCCAGATAATACTGCGCTTCGGGCGCCATGGAGTGATCGCCGTAGTTCTTGATGAAATCCGAGAAGGAGCGCTGTGCCTCGTCATAACGACGCGCATTGAAGGCATTGAGACCGGCGTCGTACAGGGCAAGGGAAATATCCTTCTGCGCCGCGGGTGCGGTCTGCGGCTGCGGGCTGGCCTGTCCCCAGGTGCTGCCCGCGGGAGCGGGCGCGGCGGTCTGCCCCGGCTGGCCGCCGAAATTGGCGCCTGCCGCATAGGGATTCATATTGGCCGCATCCTGGGCGGCATTGCCCGTACCGCCCATAGGCGTGGCGGCGGTCGCCGTGGCGGCCGTGGCGGCGGCCGGAGCGGTTCCGGCGGGCAGGCTCGGCAGAGCTTCGCCCAGATTCAGATTCAGGGCCATGCTGGTTTCGATCTGGCGCAGGGCCGCGTCGTGGCGGTTGACGCGCTCCACAAGGGCGCGCGCACCGCCCACGTTTCTGAGATCATCCACCTGTCCCTTGAGGGTGTTCAGTTCCTGACGCATGGTCTGAACCTGATTCCACATGTCGGCCTGCGCGGGTTGCAGCTGTTTCAGCATCATGTCGTGCTGCTGCACCTGCTGTTCCAGAGAAAGATTGCCGCTGCTCGACGAGGAGGAAGACAGGCCGCCGGCAGCGCAGCCGCTCAGCACAAGACCGGCGCAGCAGAGGGCGGAAAAGGGGAGAAGGCGTTGACGACGCATGGCGCTACCTCGTTCAGAAAAGTTTTTTGCCGGCCTTTCCCCGACCGGCGAAAATATAGATCAGCCCGCCGATGACAGGCAGAAAGACGACGAGAACAAGCCATTTGCTCCGCTGCAGGGGGGAGGAAAAGGCGTGGCTCCAGATATGCCAGATGCTCCAGAAGGTGGGAAGCATGGGCAGCAGGGCTACCAGAATGTACCACCATTCAAAGGTGATGGGTGTGCCAGTCATGCTTGTGTTCCTTTGCGCGGTTCTTCCTCGCGCGGATGCCGCCAGAGGGACAGGCAGGCCAGCAGCGCGCCGAGGCAGATGGCCACATCCGCCACATTGAAGGCCGGCCAGTGCCACGCGCCGATGTAGAAGTCCAGAAAGTCGATCACGGCGCGAAAGCGCACCCGATCCACAAGGTTGCCCAGAGCGCCGCCCATGACCAGACCAAGGCCCAGCACCAGACGCCGATCATTGTCGCGCATGGAGCGGATCAGGGCAATGATGGCGGCGACCGCCGCCACCGTTGCCCCGAGAAACAGCCAGAACTGCCATTCTATATCCGATCTGTTCAGAAAGCCGAAGGCGGCTCCCCGGTTGCGGACATTCACCAGATCAAAGAAGCCGGGAATGACCGGAACCGGGCGATACTCGGGAATATAGGCAAGCGTCAGCCATTTTGTCCACTGATCAAGCACTATGACCACAAGGGCCACCAGCGCCAGCAGGCCGAATCGGGATCGCATAACCTAGGCCAGTTCCTTCAGAGCCGCGGCGCAGCGCGGGCACAGCGTCGGATGCTCGGGATCGGTTCCCAGTTCGGTATTGTAGATCCAGCAGCGTTCGCACTTTTCGCCCTCGGCCTTGTCCACGCCGATGGCCAGTCCCGGAACTTCGGCATCCTGCACGGCCTGAGCCGGAGCATCGGCCAGGGCCGCCGTGCGCAGCTGCGAGACAATGCAGAAGGCACGCAGATCCGTTTTCAGACCTTCCACACGTTCGCGCAGTTCATCGGCCATGTACAGGGTCACGGCCGTATCCAGCGAGTGCCCCACAACGCCGTCGCGGCGCAGCGGTTCGATGGCCCGCGTCACAGCGCCGCGGACATTGAGCAGAGTGCTCCAGTCGTCGCGTACGCCGTCTTCCAGCAGCCAGGGAGCGGCATCCAGCGGCGGCAGGGCAAAGACCGTCGGCGCCTCTTCGCGCAGGCCTTCGGGGATGTAGCCGAAGATTTCCTCGGCCGTGAAGGAGAGCACGGGCGCCATGTCGCGCACCAGCATGCGCAGAATATGGCACAGGGCCGTCTGCGCGGAGCGGCGTTCGCGGCTGTTGGGCGCGGAGGTGTAGAGGCGATCTTTCAGAATATCGAGGTAGACGCCGGAAAGATCCGTCACGCAGTAGTTGTGCAGGGTATGATAGACTTTGTGGAATTCAAAGGCCTCGTAGGCGTCCTGTATACGCTGATGCACCTGCGCGGCCACGTCCAGCGCAAAGCGATCCAGCGACAGGAGCTCCCCGGCGGGCAGCAGATCCGCTTCGCTCAGATCCGCGATATTGCCGAGAATGAAACGGCAGGTATTGCGGATACGGCGGTAGGCGTCCACCAGACGGTTCAGAATCTGATCCGAAATGCGGATATCTTCGCGGTATTCCACGGAAGCCACCCACAGGCGCACGATTTCCGCGCCGAACTTGTCGATCAGTTCCTGCGGCGCAATGACGTTGCCGATGGATTTGGACATCTTGCGGCCTTCGCCGTCCACCACGTAGCCGTGGGTGAGCACCGTCCTGTAAGGCGGCGTGTTGCGCGTGCCCTCGGCAACCAGCAGCGAGCTGTGGAACCAGCCGCGGTGCTGGTCGGAGCCTTCCAGATAGAGATCCGCCGGGAAGCGCAGTTCGGGACGCGCTTCCAGCACGGCCGCAAAGCTCGTGCCGGAGTCAAACCAGACGTCGAGAATGTCGCTTTCCTTTTTCCAGTGTTGGCCGCCGCAATGGGGGCATTTCAGCCCTTCGGGCACGATCTCGGAAAGATCGGCTTCGTACCAGTAGTCGCAGCCCGTGGGATGCGCCGCAAAGCGCTCGGTCATTTCCGTCATCCACTTCGGATCGTTCCAGGCTTCGCCGCAGTCTTCGCAGAGCAGGGCCAGAATGGGCACGCCCCACTGACGCTGCCGCGAGATGCACCAGTCCGGGCGCGATTCAATCATGTTGTAAATGCGCTCGCGGCCCCAGGCGGGAATCCAGTTGACCTTTTCGTTGATGGCGGTCAGGGCCTGCCGGCGCAGGTTGTTCTTTTCCATGCTGATGAACCACTGGGTGGTGGCACGGAAAATCACCGGATTCTTGCAGCGCCAGCAGTGGGGGTAGGAGTGGCTGATCTTCTGCTCGCGCAGCAGCGCGCCCACTTCCTGGAGCTTTTCGATGACTTTGGGATTGGCTTCAAAGACGTTCAGACCGGCGAAAAATTCCACGCTGGGCAGGAAGCGCCCCGCGTCGTCCAGCGGGGAAAGCACATCCAGTTTGTACTGCAGGCCGACTTCATAGTCTTCGCGGCCGTGCCCGGGAGCCGTGTGCACGCAGCCGGAACCGGCGTCCAGCGTCACGTGACGGCCCAGAATCAGCGGAGAAACGCGATTGTAGAAGGGATGACGGGCTTCCAGCCCCTCAAGGGCCGAGCCTTCGGCCTCGCCCAGCACCTTGTAGTCGCTCCAGCCGAAGGTGGCGGCGCAGCTTTCCACCAGTTCGCGGGCCAGCACATACTGCGCGCCGTCGGCTTCCACAAGGGCATACATGAACTCAGGATGCAGGCAGACGGCCATGTTGTCCGGCAGCGTCCACGGCGTGGTCGTCCAGATGATGACATAGCTGCGGCCGGTGTCGGCCTGCGGGAAGATGTTCTTCAGCTTCTGATCCGGCAGAGGGAAGCGCACGAAGATGGAAGGCGACGTATGGTCGGCGTATTCCACTTCCGCTTCGGCCAGCGCCGTATGGCAGGAACAGCACCAGTAAATGGGCTTCTTGGCGCGCACCACATTGCCCTTTTCCACAAAGCGGGCCAGTTCGCGCGCGGTAATGGCTTCATAGGCCGGGGTCATGCTGCGGTAGGGATTTTCCCAGTCGCCCAGCACGCCGAGACGGCGAAATTCCTTGCGCTGGATATCAATCCACTTGCCGGCATAATCGCGGCAGCACTTGCGCACCACATGGGCGGGCAGGGTCTTTTTCTTTTCCTTCAATTCCTGCTCGACCTTGTGCTCAATGGGCAGGCCGTGACAGTCCCAGCCCGGCACGTAGCGGGCCTCGAAGCCCTGCATGTTGCGCGACTTGATGATGATGTCCTTCAGAATCTTGTTGAGCGCCGTGCCCATGTGAATGTGGCCGTTGGCGTAGGGCGGACCGTCGTGCAGCACGTAGGCGCCCCTGGCGGTGCAGGTGTCCACCATGGCCGCGTAGGCGTTGCGCTCTTCCCATTGCTTGAGCATCTGGGGCTCGCGCTGGGCAAGATTGGCCTTCATGGGGAAGGCGGTCTGAGGCAGATTCAGGGTCTTTTTATAGTCGCTCATGCTGGCTCCCGTGGTGCGACGCATTCCTGCGTCCAGAATGAACGGCGGCACGCGCGCCGTAAGCACTTAACTCTGGTGAAAGACGCGCCTAAAGTCAAGCCGGGCCGCTGCCGTATATTTGCATCAGGGAGAAAAGAGAGCGCGGATAATGCGTGCGGGAGAGGGAAAAGAAGACGGAACGCCTCTCCTCTGGAAAGGCGTTCACGTCATGCTTTTCGGGGGAAACATTCTCCCGCGCAGGTTCCGGGGGGCGGACGCGGTATGTTGTCTGCCCCGGAAACAGCGTCGGCATGGGGCGGGCGTCGTCCGCCTGCGTGCTTCCCGGTCCGAGTTCTGTTGAGAAAGGCGGCTCGTTGCGGGCGGTATGCGCAGGCGTCCCGTCTCCAGAGCTCTGCTGGTTTGAAATGCGCAGCGTTTCAAACCATACGGCCTGTCGTTTCGCGGAGTTGAAAAGCTCTGATGGCACAACGTTCTAAA
>CAMBWG010000186.1 GCA_945871415.1 uncultured Desulfovibrio sp. | reverse complement strand
AAAAACCGCGCTTTTTCCGCGAAACGACAGACCGTATGGTTTGAAATGCAAAGCATTTCAAACTGAAAATGCTCCAGGGAGCGACGCCTTGCCAGAGGCGTATGCTCTCGCGTACACTGCGCGCGTGTTTCGGCTGCCGGTCGGACAGCCTGTTTTTTACCGGGATGTTTTTCCGCAGGGCTGGGGCCTTCTGCGCGACAACAGGAAAAAGTATGGGTTTTGCCAATAATACATGCAGCTTTACGCGTTTTCGCATCGTTGATCCCGTGCCTGCCGAACTCTGGACGAGCATTGAGGACAAGCTGAAGCAGTTTGCCTTCATGGATATTGACGAGTTGCCGGAAATGCAGTCCAAGGGCTGGGTCTGCTTTGAGGATATGCTGGATACCCGCTGGCGCACCGCGCCGCCGCAGAAGGGCGCGTACATTGTCTTTTCCCTGCGCCTTGATACGCGGCGTATCCCCGCCGCCGTGGTCAAGAAGCATCTGACTCTTGCGCTCAAGGAAGAAAAGGCCCGTATCAGCGAACAGGGAAAGACCTTTATCGCCCGGGAACGCAAGAAGGAAATCAAGGAGCAGGTCATGCTGCGCCTGCGCGCGCGTTTCCTGCCCATTCCCGCGGAATTCAATGTCCTCTGGGCAACGGATCGCAATGAAATCTGGTTTGCCTCCACTCAGAATTCCATGATTGATCTCTTCATGGAACTTTTCCTGCAAACCTTTGAACTGCGTCTTGAACAGATTACTCCCTACACGCTGGCGCTGACCCTGCTGGATGAAAAGCGGCAGGAGCAGGTTGATCGCATCGAGGCGACGCAATTTGCCGTGTAGCGCCGTTTTCGGGAGAGTGTAGGCGTCGTCTCCCCTGATAAAGCGCGCTGGGAAAATGCGGAGCGCTTTGCCATTGCAAAAGGCGGAACGCGAGGCGGCGGCACAGTGCCGCCCGGCCCGAAGTGAGCGGAAAAACCGCATGGTTTGAAACGCAACGCGTTTCAAACTGAAAATGCTCTAAAGGAACACCCTTTCGCGTCGACTGCGATCGAACGGGGCTGCGGGCCGTGCCCGCTGCGCGGAGGCGTCGGCGTTTCATATTCTGCCGGACATGTAAGGATATACGCATGAGTCAGACTTCCTCGCTGGATTCGTTGGACAATATTCTTGGACAGGAGTTTTTGACGTGGCTCTGGTATCAGAGCGACGTCGCGCCCGGGGCCTTTGTGGATGCGCAGGGGCAGCCGTTCAGCGTCTCCATGGAACAACGCATAGTGGTGCAGGGCGGCGAGGGCGACGCCCGGGAAACCGCCTCGGTTTCCGGCTCTCTGTCGCCGTTGCGCGAGGCCCGTTTCGGACTGGGCACGGGTAAGAAGGTGACACGGGCGCTCATCCGGCTGGAAAAGGAGGAGCTGGCCTTTCAGCTGACTCTCAAGGCCGAGGATTTCAGCATGGGCAGTTTGAAAACGCCCAAGCTGGACAAGGGCGATGACGATGCCGATCCCGATGCGCTGCTTCTGGAAAAATTTTATCTGATGGAAACCTGCGTCGGTCTGCTGGACAGCCTGTATGCCCGTTTTCTCGGTTTGCGCCTGTCGCCGGCCTGGGAAGAGGAAGTGGCCGCCATGCGGCAGTGGATGACCCGGACGGAGTGAGCATGTCGCGGGCCAGCCTGTTTTTGTCCGCTGTGCGCGGCGGCTCCTGGGAAGCGCGTCTGCGGCGTATCGGTCGCAAGGTTCTCTGGACCGCCCTTGTGCTGCTGGGTATTACCGTCATCAGTTTCGGCGTCATCCATCTTGCGCCGGGCTCGCCTACGGATATGGAGACGACGCTTAATCCGCTGGCGGGCGAAGCCGCGCGCAGGCAGCTTGAGAGTCTGTACGGCCTCGACAAGCCCCTGTATGTGCAATACTGGGACTGGCTGACGCGCATTGTGCAGCTGGACTTCGGCCGTTCCATGTCGGCGGACAGCCGCCCCGTGCTGGACAAGATTCTGGAGCGCCTGCCCCTGACGGTGGGCATGAATCTGGTGTCCCTGATGCTGACGCTGCTGATCGCCATCCCCATAGGCGTTCTTTCGGCCTGTCGTCGCAACTCCCTGCTGGACAAGACCGTGACCATACTGGTCTTTCTGGGCTTCGCCATGCCGTCCTTCTGGCTGGCGCTGCTGCTGATGCTGTTTTTCGGCATTGAGCTGCAATGGCTGCCGCTTTCAGGGCTGACCTCGCTGGATTTTGCACAGCGCGATTTCTGGGGTAAGGCGGCGGATCTGGCGTCGCACTTGGCGCTGCCCATTCTGGTGTATACCGTGGGCAGTCTGGCGGGCATGTCGCGCTATATGCGCGCCTGCATGCTGGAAGTCCTGCGTCAGGACTACATCCTGACGGCCCGGGCCAAGGGCTTGTCCTCGGCGGTCGTCATCTGGCGTCATGCCCTGCGCAACGCTCTCCTGCCCGTCATCACGCTGCTGGGGCTGTCCGTCCCCGGGCTCATCGGCGGCAGCGTGATTCTCGAATCCATCTTCGCTCTGCCCGGACTGGGACAGCTTTTCTATGCCGCCGTCATGGCGCGGGACTACACCATGATTATGGGTAATCTGGTGATCGGGGCCGTGCTGACGCTGGCGGGTAATATCCTGGCTGATGTGTGCTATGGTCTTGCCGATCCGCGCATCCGGGCCGCAGGGGAGGAGCGCTGACATGATGCCGCGTTGTCTGCGCCGTTTTCTGGGCCGGCACTCCATGCTGGCGCTCGGTCTGGGCCTTGTGCTGCTTATGTCGCTGGCCGCCATGGCCGCGCCGCTGCTTGCGCCCTATGATCCCAATATGCCGCATGATGCAGTCTTTGCGCCCCCTTCGTCCGAGTTCTGGCTGGGGACGGATCGGCTGGGACGGGATATTTTTTCCCGGCTGCTCTACGGCGGGCGCGTTTCCCTCTGGGTCGGCTTTGTCGCCGTGGGCATCTCCACCCTGATAGGCGTGGTTCTGGGGCTGGTAAGCGGCTATTTTCGCGGCTGGGTGGACGAGCTCATCATGCGCGTGGTGGATGTGATGCTGTGCTTCCCCTCCTTTTTCCTCATCCTTTCCGTCATTGCCTTTCTGGAGCCCAGTCTGACCAATATCATGATTGTCATTGGTCTGACCTCCTGGATGGGAGTGGCGCGGCTGGTGCGCGCGGAAACCCTGAGCCTGCGCGAGCGGGAGTTTGTGGATGCCGCGCGTCTGGCGGGCTGCTCCACGTCGTATATTCTCTGGCGTCATATTCTGAGCAACGCCCTTGCGCCGGTGCTCATTTCCGCCACGCTGGGCGTGGCCGGGGCCATTCTGGTAGAATCAAGCCTGAGTTTCCTCGGGCTGGGCGTTCAGCCGCCCGACGCCAGCTGGGGAAACATGCTGCTGGAGGGCAAGAGCGCGCTGGAGATTGCGCCGTGGCTCTCGGTGTATCCCGGCATGGCCATTCTGCTGACGGTACTTGGATATAACCTGCTGGGCGAAAGCCTGCGCGATATGGCCGATCCGCGTCTGAGACGGTGATTACCATGCTTGAATATCTGCATATCCGCAATCTTGCGCTTATTGAGGACATGGAGCTGGAATTTGCGCCCGGTATGAATGTGCTGACCGGCGAAACCGGCGCGGGCAAGAGTTTCATCCTCAAGGCGCTCGGCTTTGTGCTTGGCGACAGACTGTCCGCGGACATGGTGCGCAGCGGCGCCGACAAGGCGCGTGTGGAGGCGCTTTTTACGCTTGACGGGGAGGAACTTGTCATCCGGCGGGAACTGCTGGCTGAAAGCGGGCGCAGCCGCCTTTATGTCAACGACAGTCTGCGTTCGCAGGATGCCGTGCGCGAACTGCGGACGCAACTGCTCATCCATACCAGCCAGCACGGACAGCAGCAGTTGCTGCAACCGGCCTTTCAGGCGCGGTTCATGGAGAGCGTGGTTCCCTGCCGGGATTTGCTGGAAGCGCGGGACGAACTGATGCGCCGCCTGCGCGCGGAGGCCGATGCTCTGGACGAACTTAAGGAAAAGCGGGCGGAGCTGGCCGACAAGCGGGATTTGCTGGAGATGCGCCAGCAGGAGATTGATCGCGTGGCCCCGGAGGAAGGAGAGGAGGAGCGGCTGGAAGAGCAGCGGGCGCGCCTGCGGGAAACGGCAGGTCTGCGGGATCTGTATGAAAAGGCGCAGGCTTTTCTCTATGGATCCGAGGAGATGGGGCTGCTGGATGCTCTGGGGCAGTTTGAGTCGTTATTGCGGCGCATAGGCGCAGTGGAAGAGGATTTTACAGAAGAGGCCGATGCCGTGGCCGAGACGCGGCAGCGGCTGTCCCAGTTGCGTTCCCGGTTGCGCCGGCCCCCGGTGCAGGATGACGATATTGATGTGGATGCGCTGGAAGAACGCCTGTACGAGCTGGCCCAGCTTAAGCGCAAGCTGCATCGCAGTATGCCGGAGATTCTGGCCATGCGCGAGGAAATAGCCGAGAACCTGTCCTTTCTGGATGCCTGCGCGCTGGACATTTCCGCTGCCAATCGGCGTATTGCCGCGCTGGCGGAGGAATTGAAAGGAGTTGTGGGACGTATCCTGCCGCAGCGTCGCGAGGCGGCCTTGCAGTTTACCGGGCGGCTGGAGCAGGAGCTGCGCGGTCTGGGCTTTTCCGAAGAGGTGCGCGTCATTCCCGAATTCCTGCCGCAGGAGCTGTGGCAGGGCGTGGCGGATGAAAAAGTACGTCTGCTCTGGGCTCCCAATCCCGGTCAGCCGCCGCATCCGCTGGATCGGATTGCATCCGGCGGCGAATTGTCCCGCTTCCTGCTGGCGCTGATTGCCGTGCAGCCGCATGCGGAAAGCGCCACCTGCATTTTTGACGACGTGGACGAGGGCGTGGGCGGTCTGACGCTGAACAAGCTGGCCGCCAAGCTGGACGATTTTTCCCGCACGCGGCAGACCCTGCTGATTACGCACTGGCCGCAGCTGGCCGCCCGCGGGCAGAAGCATTTTCATGTCTGCAAGGTGGTGCGTCAGGGGCAGACCTACACGCTCTGCGCGCCGCTGGATGCCTCACGTCGCCGTGACGAGCTTGCCCGTATGGATTGCAGGGATGTGTAAATGCGCGCCGCTCAGGGAG
>CAMBWG010000185.1 GCA_945871415.1 uncultured Desulfovibrio sp. | reverse complement strand
GAAAATATAAACAAGAGATGATTGACTATATACGAGACAATCTACCACGCGCCACAAGCAGACGAGAACTTACGCAATTATTTAATGCTCGCTTTAATGAAAATAAGGATGTTTCTTCTATTCGCTCGCTGATTAATCGGTATAATTTGGATCAAAATAAGAGAACTTTTTTTACAAAAGAAATGGAAAACTTCCTTATAGAAAACGTTTCCCCTAATGTTTCCTATGAGCAGTTAAGAAAGATGTTCAATGAAAAATTCGGAGAAAAACGCACGCTCTCTTCTATACAAAGAAAATGCGATAGCCTTGGGATAGGCTGCGGGAGCAAGGGCAATACTTCCCGCACCAGAAAGATCGGTTCAGAGGTCGTGCGCCCCCAAGGGGTATATATCAAGGGAGAAGACGGAAAGTGGAGATTGAAGCAGTCGGTATTGTGTAATGCGAGAGCGGGGGAACGTATCCTTTTTTACGACAAGAGCCACGGCAACTTTTCCCCGGATAATATGGAAAAGGTAACAAGGGGAGAGTTTCAGGCGCTCGTCAAACTCGGCATGTACTCCGAAGAACCGGAGGTAACGAAAGCCGGAATCACCTTTGTGCGACTTGCAAGAAGACTGAAGGAACTCCAGAAAAAAAGGGAGGGGTAGACTGATGGCTGATGAAGACGAACTGCTCAAGGCTGCCGCGGATGATATTTACCGACAGCTTGCCGACAATCCCGGCATCGGGATTCCCGTCGATCCCGATATGGTCGATTTTCTGGGGCTGCCCGAACTGCCGCCGGAACTGGCGGACGGCGACGGGAGCGAGTTTCTGGCGGTCGATGAGGACGGGAACCACTACTATGCCGGATAGCAGGAATTTTTTCGGCTTTTCGCCGGCGCCGCGCTGTGCGCGGCCATAACTCCAAAGGAGAAAACAATGAAGAAAAAGATTGTCTGGGCAAGCATCGCCCTGCCGCTGTCTCTCGTTTTTTGTCCCCTGCCGTCTCTTGCCGCCGACGCCACGTCCTTTGACCCGACGAAGGTACAGATTACCGCCAAGGCCATCAGCAGCATTCCCGTCGGGACGGTGGTGACTTGGCCATCGGGGGCAAATCCGGCTGATATGCAAAATCCCGATGGGACGTATAACTGGCTGGAATGTAACGGACAAAGCATCCCGCAAACAGTTTACCCGGAACTGTTCGCCGTCATCGGGGGAAAAGTCCCGGATTACCGGGGGCTTTTCCTCCGGGGGTACGGGCAGCAGACCCATACCCAGAACAACGGCAGCATGGTGGGGAATACGGCCACCACGCACGCCAGCGGAGAGCTTGGCAAGGTGCAGGGGGATGCTATCAGAGACCCCGGAGATGCGGCAGGCACAGTTATTACCTCTGGCAGTGGCGCGATTGGCTGTAAAGGCCCCATGTGTGATGGAACTGTCGCAATATCAACTGATGTGCATCAGTGGGCAGCAAACTGGTCCATGAACCAGCCGATACTGAACCCTCTGAAGGCGCTGCAACAGCCCTTCGGCAATGAAATCAGGCCCATCAATACCGCCGTGCGCTATTTCATCCGTGCAAGGCCCTAAGCGGCTATCTGGCGCGAATGAAATAGCGCACGGCCACGTTGACCGGCCTGTTTTCCGTTGCCGTGGGCACAACGCGGGATGCGTCAAAAATGATACGCGGATCGGCACTCCATCCGTCGTCGCCGTTGCCGTCTCCCGGTCCGTCATACTGAGTAAAGAGATCGCTCATCTCGCGAGACGGCGTTTCCGTACTGAACTTCCCATAGATGTTTCTGATGGCGTCACCCTGTACTTCGCCCAACGCGCCGCTCTTGTGCGTGGTGCTGGTGACGCCTACTGTGCTGCCGTTGTTCTGGCTGTGGCTTTGCTGCCCGTATCCACGGAGGAAAAGCCCCCGGTAGTCGGGCACTTTCGCCCCGATGACGGCGAACAGTTCCGGGTAAACTGTTTGCGGGAGATGTGGCCTTGGCGGACGTGCCTTTGTCGTTGCGAGCCGGGCACGTGCCTGCTATACAGTTTTTGCACGGCTGCCCCTGTCGATCTTGCGCCCGGCACGGCGCAAACCATCAAGGGGGTGCCGCATGAAGCGACTTTTTGTCGTCCTGCTGCTGGTACTCCTCGCCCTGCTTCTGCGGGGCGATTCCCGGCCCTAAAAAGGGCTGGCCCCGTATCAGCTAGCATCTGATACGGGGCCGAAAAGCGTTTGCTGAGTCGGTAGCCGTGCACGGGGGCGCAAATCGCGCCGTGCCAGCCCCGGTGTCTGTGTCCAGCAGATGCCGGGGTTCCCTTTTTACATAGCCATTCCAGCGCCTCTTGGCAAGCGCACGTCACGGCCGCGATTCAGGGACGCCAGAAAGGAAACAGCCAGCTCCAGCCCATGAGCCAGGAAAGCAGCGGACTGCCCGCGCAGATCTCCACAAAGGCCAGCAGTGAAAGCATCAGCGCGGCCAGCACCCAGACCTTCAGGCGATTGTGTTCCCACCATTCGACATATGCCTCGATACAGCTCACAATCTCGTCTCTTTTCGTCGTTTTCATAGCGCTCTGACCTTCTCCTTAAGTTCCGCCTGAACTCTGTCTATTTTGTGCAAAAGACCGATGACGGCGCTTTTGCTGTGCCCTTCGGCAAGAGCCTGTTTCAGCAGGCCGCCAAGTCTGCCAAGATCGGCGTTGACCTTCAGGAGTTCTAGGCGGGCTTTCTGATCCTCCCGACTCTCTATCTTCACTCCGGTGCAAACTCTGCGTGCGAACTCGGAAACGGTCATGCACGCCTTTTCGCTGGACTCCACGATCCGCGCGTACTCGTCTTCTGTGACATAGGCCGTCAGAACGGCCTTTCTTTTTTGCTCCGCCGGCAACTGCGGTTTTCTGACAGGCATTCGAGTCTCCGTTTTTTCTTGCGTCGAGCGTAGCGAGTAAGCCAAGCCTCCCCGGCGTATGAGGGGCAGGGCGTAAAGTGCTAGCACTTTACATGTCCTGCCTTCATCTTCGCGTCCTTTCTTATCTGATCTAATCCGCATTTTACAGAGTTCGGCAAAGATAGGATGAAATCGGATAATATCGGCAAAAATAGGATTAGATAGGAAGAAAAAGGCAGAGATAGGACAAGAAAAGATTAGAAAGGATTAGATAGGATAACTTGGCAACAGTTTTCACGATAAGAAAAATCCCCGCACCAGAGATTATCTGGGGCGGGGATTACTGCGCTGGATATGGGAGCGTTAGAAGCCGAGCCAGCCGAAGCCCTTCGCCATGATGGCCGCAAGAGCCAGCCAGCCGCCGATCTGCCACTTGAGCAGGTCGTACTTGACCTTTTCAATATCCGTCTTGAGTTCCGCGCGAACTCTTTCCACTTCGGCGCGTACCTTTTCAATCTCAAGGCGCACGTCCTGCACGTCGCCCTTGGTGGCAAGCTCGCGGCGGCTTGCTTCGTCGTACTTGTCCAGCTCTCTTTGCAGGGCGGTGCGCTGCGCTTCAAGCTGTTCGCGCATGGCTTCGACCTGCGCTTCGGCCTGCTGCCGGGTAAATCCGGCCTCTTCCAGCTTTCTTACATAGCCAAGGCTGTCAAAGGTCGTGGTAGTCATGTCGGGCCTCCTGTCTGCTTTTAGCGTGTTTGAGGAAAGGGGTCAAAGCCGCTTCCTTCCCTGGAGTTTTGTCCTTATGCGCGTTGGACACGGCTTTCATAAGTGACAAGGCGTGTTCAACGCGCAGCGGGCAAAGCCCGCAGACAGGCTCCGGGAGGGAGGGGGAATCATCCATGACAACTTGAGGAGCGGGACGCGGGAGCGCGGAAGCGAGTACGGCGAAGCCGCACGGAGCTGCACAAGCGGACGTGGCCGGCGCGACGAGAAGTTGGCGGGGATGATGCGCGGTTACGCGCACCCCCTGCCCTTGCTCCCCGGAGCGAAGCGAAGGGGCCATCCCATTCAGAAAACATCGTCGGGGGGTAGGTAAAAAGTAGCTAGGGGGGTAGCCACAAAATACCTACCCCTTCCTTATAGAGAACATCATTCAGGAAGAAATAAATACTCCCCCTTCCCCCTCAAGACACGAGAGCGCCAAAGGAAGGAAAAGGGAGGGGATTTTTTACTTCAGGAAAAGAGGGCTAGATCGAGGGCAGGGCTGCCACGGCGACGGCTCCCTGACTGGGGGCAAGGTGGGCGTAGCGCATAGTCATGCGGATGTCCCTGTGTCCCATGAGTTCACGGACAAGGGCAATGGGGGTTCCCTGCTGCACAAGCCATGAAGCGAACGTATGCCGCAACGTATGGAAACAGACACGCTCACGGCGATCAGAAATGCCGGCGTTGAAGCCGCACGCCCTGACGGCCCGCCGGAAAATGCCATAGTGCCGCTCCGGCAATTCTCCCTTTTCCTGAAACAGAGGAAGGCCGTAGTGAAAGCGAAAGAGGTATTTCTCGACGGTGGCCCATGCTTGGGGATTCAACGGGACGACACGGCTTAAGGAATTTTTGCCGTCATAGACTTTGACGGCTTTCCCTGCTCTGTCGATGTGGAACGGTTGAAGCGTGTAGATTTCGCTCGCCCGCAAGCCGGTATACAGGGCAAAGCGGGCCACGTCATGCCAGAGAGAAGAACGGGCCTGTAATTCTTGGAGAAGGTGCGCTGACTCCTTCTCGTCAAGATAGCGGATGCGGCGATTGTCAAACTTCGGCATACGGAAGACGGGAACAGGCCCCCGGTAAAATTCCCATTCGACGGCTCGGCGCAAGACTCGTCGGAGCAGGGAAAGGCAGTGTGTAACGCTCTGGGGGCTTAACCCTTTGCGCTCCAGTGCGCTGCGCAGCTCCATAACTTGCAGATTCTTGATCTTTGCAAGTTGACACTTGCCCAAAAGCGGCGCAATATGTAACTCCCACCTGCCGGATTCGGAAACGAGTTCGCGGCGGGATGCGGATACCAACACAAGTTGGCGATAACGGGAAAATGCTTCGTCCAGTTTCATGTTCTACCTCCGGGTGATGTGGGATTGGAAGTAGAGCGTAGGAACGAACAAGCCTTTTTTCGAGCGCAAAAATGGACAACGGCCTTTCACGCCGTCGACAGGGGTTCAAATCCCCTTGGGGACGCCAAAGA
>CAMBWG010000184.1 GCA_945871415.1 uncultured Desulfovibrio sp. | reverse complement strand
CTTACGGGCATCGACAGCAGAGCAAAAGGGGTTTCTCCCCCTCAAAACAAAACATAATGAAAGTATCTCAGGCAAACAGACAGGCTTCCACGCAGGCGCAGAGGGCGTGGTACATGGGCAGGTGCAGTTCCTGAATGCGGTGAGTACTCTGCGATGGGGCGCGCAGCTCCACGTCCAGCAGGGGGGCCATATCGCCGCCGTCGCGGCCGGAAAGGCCGAGCGTGGGGCAGCCGAGGAGGCGGGCGACGCGCAGGGCGTGATTGACGTTGGCCGAATGCCCGGAAGTGCTGATGGCCCAGAGAACATCGCCGGGGCGGGCCAGCGCGTGGACCTGCTGGGCAAAGAGCAGAACGCCGTCCACGTCGTTGGCAAAGGCCGTGGGCAGGGCCACGCCGGAGACCAGCGGCACGGCGGCGATGCCGCATTGCAGGGCGCGCAGGGCGCTGCCGTGACCAGGGTATTCTTCTTCGGCCCGCCGCAGCCAGCTTTCCGGCAGAGGCCGCGGCAGAAGAAAGCCCTTCATAAGCTCGCCTGCGATATGTTCCGCATCGGCGGCGCTGCCGCCGTTGCCGCAAAGCAGAATTTTTCCGCCGCTGCGGGCGCAGGCGACGAGCAGCCGCACGGCGGCGGCGAAGGCGGATTCGGCGTCGCGCCATTGGGGCGAGCGTTCCGCCAGTTCCTGCCAGTGCTGTCGAATATGTTTTTCCATCATGGAGCCGCCCTTTGCGATGCTGGAGCATTTTCAGTTTGAAACGCTTCGCATTTCAAACCATACGGCCTGTCGTTTCGCGGAAAAAACGTGTTTTTTCCGTTCAATTCGGGCCGGGCGGCGCTGTGCCGCCGCCCCAGCATAGCAGAATCGCCTGTACTGGCAACCATGCAGTCCTGCTGCATTCTCTGGAGGTATTTTCATGAAGAACGACACGTTGACGGCCATTGACGGCCTGCTGGCGGGGCATGCCACGGATGCGGCCAATCATACCGGATGCACGGCCATCCTTTGCCCAGAGGGCTTTACGCCGGGCATTGCCGTGCCGGGCTTTGCGCCGGGCTGCCGCGAAACGGAACTGATGCGCCCTGAATCGCTGGTGGACAGAGTGCACGGCCTTGTGCTGGCCGGAGGAAGCGCCTTTGGTCTGGCGGCTGCCGACGGAGTCGTGCGTTTTCTGCGCGAACAGGGGACGGGCTTTGTCATGCCGCACGGCATTGTGCCCATTGTGGGCGGAGCGGTCATTTATGATCTGGATATGAACGGCAGGGCGGGGCTGCTGCCTGATGCCGCTATGGGCTATGCGGCGGCTGAAGCGGCTTCGACGGCGCCGGTTGCACAGGGATCCGTGGGCGCGGGGGCCGGAGCGCGCTGCGGGCGGCTGTTCTTCGCACGCGGGGAGAAGGCGACGCAGAAGTGCGGCCTGGGATCGGCCGTGGAGCGGTATGACGGCATTCTGGTGGCTGCGCTGACGGTGGTCAATGCGCTGGGCAACATTCATGATCCCCGTACGGGAGCCTTTCTTGCGGGGGGCGCAGAGAGGACGGCACGCCGTTTTCGGAAGAGGAAATGCGCGACAGTCTTGCCGGGCGGGATACGCCGCCTTCCAATACGGTGCTGACCGTGGTGGCCACAAATGTGCCGCTGGACAAGGTGCAGACAAGCCGTCTGGCACGCATGGCCGGAACGGGGCTGGCCCGCTGCCTGCGGCCCGCGCATCTGACGCTTGACGGCGATATTGTATTTGCGCTGTCGTCGCGGCGGCCGTTGCCTGCCGCCTCCGGCCCCTGGACGGAGAATCTGCTTGGGGCGCTGGGAGCGGATGCCGTGGCGCGGGCCGTGGTGGCCGCCGCCGAAGCGGCGGCCGGTGACGAGTGGGAGGGGGGAAGGATGAAGTAGTTGGAGCGTTTTGCCTTTGAGAAAGACAACATGCGAGGCGGCAGCGCAGCGGCGTCCGGCCCGCAGACTGAAAACGCTCTAGGGACGAGGGCTGCGGGCGCTTTCGTAGCCGTGCAACAGAAAGTGCATTTCCTCGGAGCTCAGTTCCGCATAACAGGAGGGCGACGCGGGAACGCTCCGGGGGGCGGGACCGGTGGAGAGGGTGTCCAGCTGCCCGGCAAGAGAATGCAGCCAGGACTCCAGCTGATCCGGCGATACGCCAAGACGGTCGGCCGTTTCCTGAGGAATCTTCATGCTCAGGAGCAACCTCTTTACGATAGGCAGATTCACAACGGATGTTATCGAGCCTATGGGCATGGGTTCCTCCATTTGGGTTGGCGTCGGTTTCTGTGGCAGGCGCCTGGGCGCTGATGCTCGTCTCATGGCTTCTTTCTACACGTTCCCGACGCCAAAAGTATGACTGCGGCGTAATAAAAGGTATCAAAGTTTGACAGACCGGCACGGGAGAGCCCGTCTGTCTGCGCAAAGGCTCCGAACGGGCCGGAGTGGTCCGGCAGCGGCCCGGGGGAATCGGAGAAATCCGCAGTTGTATCAATGTATGACAGAGGCTACGCCTCGCCCGTGCGTTCTGCTATTCTGAAAGAAAAGGGCAAGCGGTATCCTGCCCGGGAAACCGGCAAATCCGCATTGCGGTACTGGCGAGGCGGCCACTATTTTTATGCAAGAAAGGGGCCATACCTCCGATGGCTACGTCGAGGCATAAGACTTCTTTCGTCGTGACAGCGCAGGCGGAACGCGGATTTTCTGTTTTTATACCGAGTGTTACGGATGTCAGGGCGTGTTGCCTTTGAAAAAGGCGAAACGCGGGGCGCCGGCTGTTGCGGAAAACGGCGTGCGCGAAGCGCCGTGACCTTGTTGCCCCGGAGCTCGGGCACGCCGGTTGAACACAGCGGCAGGAAGCGGGGGATACCCCGGGAGGGGCGTCATGGTCTTTGAACGGGAAAAAGTTAAAATTCATATTCTTCTGGTGGATGACGACGCCAGACTTCAGACCAATGTGCGAGACTTTCTGGAGCCTTACGGCTGTCGGATAACATCCATGAGAAGCGGAGAAGGCGTCGAGGCGGCCGTGAAGGAACTGAAGCCGGATATTGTCCTTCTGGATGTCATGCTGCCGGACGACGACGGTTTTGTGGTGCTGCGGCGTCTGCGCGGCGTATCGGATCTGCCTGTCATCATGCTGACGGCCCGCGGTAATGACGCCGACCGTATTGTCGGGCTGGAAATGGGAGCGGACGACTATCTGCCCAAACCCTTCAATCCGCGGGAGCTGCTGGCCCGCATCAAGGCCGTGCTGCGCCGCGCTTCGGCACAGTCTGATGTCGCGGCGCAGGAACCTCCCCGGGATATGCTGGTGGTGGGCTCCATCCGTCTAGACTTGAAGCGGCAGCGACTTGATCGCGGGGATCAGAGCGTTCAGCTGACCACAACGGAATTTCGTATTATCCGGGCCTTCATGGGCAGACCGGATGAGGTCCTGTCCCGCGATCAGATTCAGACGCTGGCGTTCGGGGAAAATTATTATTGCAACGATCGCAATATTGACGTCTATGTCAGCCGGGCCCGTACCATTCTGCGCAAGTTGTGCGAGGAGTCTCCCATACATACGGTCTGGGGGGCCGGGTACCGCTGGGTCAGCGACGAGGGCGCAAGTCTTTCCCGATAGAGCGTCTCATACTGGAAATGTTCTGGCAGGCAGGAGGGAAAAAGCCGTGCGCATGCTGCCGCATCTGTGGCAACGGGTATTTGCCTATGCCCTGTTGCTGGTGCTGATATCGCACCTTGTGAGTTCCACGCTGTTTCATTTTACGACACGCAGGGAAATGCACGTGCGTTTTCTGACGGAAATGGGCATTCAGATGGCCTCCGTCATGAAAGGCAAGGATGTGAAAACCTTTGAAACGCTCGCCACATTTCTGGAAAAATCGCAGAAAAAAATGTGGCTGGAGTACGCTGACGGCACGATAGCGTCCGGCAGCCCTGATCCGCATTTTCTGCAAAAGGGGCGCTCCTCGCTGGAAGATCTGACCAGAGACGAGCGGGTGTCCATTTTCCGGGACCCCAAGACCGGCTCTTATCTGGCGCGGGTTCCCCTGCCTCTGGAGAAGAGCAACGCCGTTATCTGTTTCAGTTTTGGCGAGCCTCTGCCTCCCCTCTATCTGATGTTCTTTCAGAATATCATTGCCGTGGTCATCATCGGCAGCGCGCTGGCTCTGTGGATTACCTGGCGCATAGCCCGCCCCCTGCGGCATTTGCGCTCGGAGGTTTTACAGATAGCCGACGGCAATCTTGAAAATCGCGTCAGCGAGCAGGGGCCGGAAGAGATTGTACAGGTGGCGCGGGCCGTCAACAGTATGGCGCATACAATGATTAATAATATAAATAGCATGCGAAAGCTTGTTGCTGACGTGTCGCATGAAATGCGTTCTCCGCTGGCCCGCATGAACATTTCCGCGACCATTGTGCAGGAAGGACTGGACGTGCTGGCGCAGGGGCAGGAGGGCGGCCGGAATCCGAATCTTCTGTATGATGCCGCGGGCACGCCGCTGGCCTGCGTGCATATCGGCTACATCCTTCAGGAAATCGAGCATATGGAAAAGCTGGTCGGGTCTTCGCTCCTGAACAGCAGGCTGGATTTTCAGGAGAAGATGCAGGAAGCAAAGGATGTGGATTTTTCGTCCCTGTGCATGGACATTGCGCTGCGGCATGAATCGCTGTTCAAGGAAAAAGCGCTGATCCTGAACCTGGATATTCAGCCCCTGCTCTGGGTCAGGGGCGATGCCTCGCTGCTTGCCCTGATTATTTCCAACCTGCTGGATAATGCGGTAAAGTACACGGATACCGGCGGGCGCGTGCTGCTCGTGCTGGATGAGCATAACGGTTATGTCCGCCTGCAGGTGGAAAACAGTCATCCCGGTCTGAGCGACGAGGTCATGGCGCATGTGTTCGAGCCCTTTTTCCGGGGGGATTACGCGGACGATGCGCCGGGCGTGGGTCTTGGCCTGACGCTGGTGAAAAAGATTGCCGTGCGCCATCGGGGCAGCGCTCTTGTGGAGCGCACGGACATGGGGCTGCGGGTGTGCGTCATGCTGCCGCTGCTCAGAAATGAGGCGCTGTCCGAGCCCCGCTGACCGGCAGGTTCCGTGCGGGCGACGTGCGTTTTTTAGAGCATTTTCAGTTTGAAATGCTGTGCATTTCAAACCATACGGCCTGTCG
>CAMBWG010000183.1 GCA_945871415.1 uncultured Desulfovibrio sp. | reverse complement strand
TTCAGTCCGTCCATGCGACCTCCCTGCGCCTCAAGGAGGATATGGGACAGCTCAACGAGCACACGCAGGCCATTACCCAGATTATGAACGTTATTTCGGATATCGCGGATCAGACCAACCTGCTGGCCCTCAATGCGGCCATTGAAGCCGCACGGGCCGGCGAAGCCGGACGCGGTTTCGCCGTGGTGGCCGACGAAGTGCGCAAGCTGGCCGAAAAGACCATGGCCTCCACGCAGGATGTGGGCAACGCCATCAAGGCCATTCAGGAAAGCGCGGCCAAGAGCACGGCTTCGGTGGACGACGCGGTTGCCCAGATTGAGGAAGCCACCGGCCTTGCCAATGAGTCCGGCACGGCCCTGCAGGAAATCGTCAGCATGGTGGAGTCCACGGCGGATCAGATTAACGCCATCGCCACGGCCAGCGAAGAACAGTCCGCCGCCAGCGAGCAGATCAATCACTCCATCTTCCAGGTCAGCGATATGTCCCATCAGACGGCCGAAGCCATGGCCGAAGCCGCCAAGGCCGTTTCCGAACTGGCCGCGCAGGCCGAAAATCTGTCGGGACTCATCCGGGATCTGAAGCAGGCCTAGAGCATCTTACCTTTGAAAGAGGCAAGCGCGAGGCGGCGGCACAGCGCCGCCCGGCCCGAAGTGAGCGGAAACACCGCTTTTTCCGCGAAACGACAGGCCGTGGAGTTTGAAGCGCCATGCGCCTCGAACTGAAAATGCTCCGGCCGGAAGATGCCGCCGTCTTTGCGCGGGGCCGCCCTGCGGCCCCTGCGGACGGCGGTTCCTGAAAAGACCTTAACAGCACAGAACGCTTTCAGGGGGAAGAAAACCGCGTGCGCCGCCGCTCCCCACAGGATACGGCTTCGCGCAACCCGGTTTTTCTTCCCCCTTGCCTGCCCTGTGCACCGCGTAAAAACGCGGCTGTGCCGCGCTCCCTTCTCCCCCTCTCATCCAAGGATACACGATCATGCCTGTCTGCGAATTCACGCCTTCGCGTTGCCATGTGAACCTTGCCGCCCTGCGGCGCAACTTCGCCCGTCTGGGCGAGGCCGCGCGGCTGATGCCCGTCATCAAGGCGGACGCCTACGGTCACGGCCTGCTGCCCGTGGCCCGCGCGCTCGCCGACGCCGGAGCGCAGCGCTTTGCCGTGGGACTCGTGGACGAAGGCCGCGCCCTGCGCGACGCCGGATTTTCCCAGCGCATTGTCCCGCTGCTGGGGCAGCTGACCCCCGAGGACTGGCAGCGCGCCCGCGCGCTGGACATCCTGCCGCTCATCGCCTGCCCTGACGATGTGGCCCGCGCCGCCGCGCTGGCCGATACGGCGCATCCCTGGCACATCGCCATCAAGCTTGATTCCGGCATGGGCCGCCTCGGCTTTACGCCCGGGGACATCCCCGCGCTGCTGGAAGCCCTGCGCGCCGCGCCCGCCCTGCGCCCGGCGCTGGAGCTCTCGCATTTTGCCGTGGCCGACACCCCCGAAGAACAATCCTACACGCTCGGGCAGCTGGAGCGCTTCACGGCCATGACCGACGCTCTCCGTGCCGTGTTCCCGGATATGGAGCGTTCGCTGGACAATTCCGCGGGCACGCTGGCCTGGCCGCAGGCCCGTTTCGAGGTCTGCCGTCCCGGCTATGCCGTCTATGGCGGCAACCCTCTGGCCGGTACCGGCTGGGCCGGCAAGGGGGAAAATCTGGAATGGGTCATGAGCTTTTCCGCCCCCGTCATCCAGACGCGGAACCTCGTCAAAGGGCAGAGCATCTCCTATGGCCGCATCTTTACCGCGCCCCGCGACATGCGCATCGCCGTCCTGGGCTG
Organism: uncultured Desulfovibrio sp.; assembly: GCA_945871415.1. Lineage (GTDB taxonomy): Bacteria > Desulfobacterota > Desulfovibrionia > Desulfovibrionales > Desulfovibrionaceae > Desulfovibrio. The sequence goes on along the minus strand of CAMBWG010000183.1, from coordinate 3,375 downwards.
CGGCTATGCCAACGCCGTGCCCCGCGCCCTGTCCAACGCCCTGCCCCTTCGTCTTCATGGCCGCCGCGTGCCGCAGGTGGGCCGCATCTGCATGGGCATGATGATGGTGGATATTTCCGCGCTGGAAAACGTGCAGCCCGGCGACAGGGCCTGGCTGCTGGGCGGGCCCGAAGGCCCCGACGCCCCCGTCACCCCCGACGACTGGGCGGCTCCCCTCGAAACCATCGCCTACGAACTCCTCTGCCTCGTGGGTATGACCAATCCCCGCGTCTACGAAGAGGCCTAGAGCGTGTCGGCGCCCCCAGCGCGCTTTTTCAAAGGGGGGACAGAGGCAATATGCGGGCATCTTCCGGCGGAAAGATCGCGCCTTTTCCGCGAAACAACAGACCGTTTGATTTGAAACACACAACGTTTCAATCTGAAAATACGTAAAACGGAACCGGCCCGGTCAGGGTCAGTTCCGTTTTACGCACAGGGAAAGCCTCGCCGCCACACCTGCCCGGCCCGCGGGCAAAGCGCAGCCCCCGGCATCGCCGGAAAAATGCCGCGGCGGAAAAAGGGACTTTCCCGGCCCGCCGGGCAGGCGTTCCCCGGTCCCGTCTTGCCGTACGGGCGGATTTCTGCCATGATGCAAAAAGAACGTACCATATGCCCTCACCACCGAAGGCAATGATAAAAAAACAACGCAGGAGGCCCGAGCATGCTCAATCCCAAACAATGTGTCCTGTACAGCGGCGGCGCTGCCGGAACGGAGCAATTTTTCGGCGCGCTGGCCGAAGGCTGGGGCATTGAAGAAGTGAACTACAGCTTTGAAGGTCATCAGAGCGAACGCAAACGCGGCGTGCGCATCCTGACCTCCGAAGAGCTGGCCCTCAAGGACGTCAGCCTCACTTACGTGTCCAAGCTCATGAACCGCGAATATACGCGCGCCCCCCTGTTCCGCAAGGTTCTCCAGTCCATCTGCTGGCAGGTCAGCAGCGGCAATCAGGTCATCGTCATCGGCGCCATCCAGCCCGACAACACCGTCAAGGGCGGCACCGGCTGGGGTGCGGAATTCGCCAAGATCTGCAACAAGCCCCTGCTCGTCTTCGACCAGCCCAAAAACGGCTGGTTCACCTGGCAGAAGGATCAGTGGGTGGCCGTACAGCGCCCCCGCATTGAGCATGCCCATTTCGCGGCCACCGGTACCCGCTTCCTCGAAGACAACGGCCGCGACGCCATTCAGGATCTGTTCGCCCGCTCCTTCAATCGCTAGGGAGCGTATTACAGGGTTTTCCGGGGGGAAGGAAACACTCTTGTGCGCCAGCCAGGGGTATTCCTTCCCCGACGCGCTTTTTCAAACGGCATCTTTCGACAACAGTTCCGCGCCGCGCATCCGCGCGGCGTTTTTCCTTCCGGGCCACGCCCTGCCTCCTCCGTATTTCAAAGGAGAATCGAGTGCTCGATTTCACAGAACAGGAACGCGCCATCCTTCGCCTTGTACAGGCAGATCTGCCGGACAGCCTCACGCCCTACGCCGATATTGCGGCGCAGGTCGGCTGCACCGAAGAAGACGTGCTTGCCCTGCTCCGCCGCCTCAAGGACTGCGGCGCCATTCGCCGTTTCGGCGCCAGCATCAAGCATCAGAAAACCGGCTGGAACCATAACGCCATGGTTGCCTGGGTTGTTCCCAAGGATGAAGCCGTTGTGGAGCGCTGCGGTACGGAAGCCGCGCGGCATCCCAATGTCTCCCACTGCTACTATCGCCCCAGCAGCGCCCCCGACTGGCCCTATGAACTGTATACCATGGTTCACGGCCGCAGCGCCGAAGAATGCGACCGGGTCGTCGCGGAGCTGGAATCCATGCTCGATCTCCACGATCACGCCGCCCTTTCCAGCATCAGAGAGCTGAAAAAAATTTCTCCCACGTATTTTTAACGGAAACAATGCGGCAGGCGCACGGAAGAAGTCCTTTGTCCGTCGCCTGCCGCGCCTTTCCGCTCCCCGGTTTCACCCCAACCCGCTTTATTCAAGGATCATTTTCATGAACGAAAGCACTTCGCGCCGTCTTTTTGAACAGGCCTGCGAACTCATCCCCGGCGGCGTCAACAGCCCCGTCCGCGCCTGCCACAATGTCCACAGTCTGCCGCTCTTCATTGCCGAAGCGCACGGCTGCCGCCTGAAGGATGTGGACGGGCAGGAATACATTGATTTCGTGCTGTCCTGGGGCCCCATGCTGCTGGGTCACGATCACCCCGAAGTGACAAAGGCCGTGCGCGACGCCTCCGGACGCGGCACCAGCTACGGCGCTCCCTGCCCCGACGAAGTGACGCTCGCGCAGATGGTCGTGGACGCCATGCCCAGCCTTGAAATGGTGCGCATGGTCAACTCCGGTACCGAAGCCACCATGAGCGCCCTGCGTCTGGCGCGCGGCGTCACCGGCCGCGACAAGGTGCTGAAGTTCATCGGCTGCTATCACGGCCACGCCGATCCCTATCTGGCCGCCGCCGGTTCCGGCGTCGCCACCTTCTCCATTCCCGGCACGCCCGGCGTGCCCGCCGCGGTGGTCGCGGATACGCTCCTTGCGCCCTACAACGATCTTGCCGCCGTCGAAAGCATCTTTGCCCGGCACGGCGACAGCATCGCCGCCGTCATCGTCGAGCCCGTGGCCGCCAACATGGGCCTTGTGCTGCCGAAGGCCGGTTTCCTCGAAGGCCTGCGCACCATTACCGCCAAACATGGCGCGCTGCTCATCTTTGACGAAGTCATTACCGGCTTCCGCGCTTCCTACGGCGGCGCGCAGGAGCGCTTCGGCATCACGCCCGATCTGACCACCTTCGGCAAGATCATCGGCGGCGGTCTGCCCGTGGGCGCGTTCGGCGGCAAGCGCGCCATCATGGAACATGTGGCTCCCCGCGGCGAAGTTTATCAGGCCGGTACCCTTTCCGGGAATCCGCTGGCCATGGCCGCGGGCATCGCCACCCTGCGTCAGCTCAAGAACATGGATTACGCCGCCCTTGAACGCCGCGTGGCCGCCTTTGCCCAGGAACTCCGCGACATCCTCGCCGCCAAGAACGTGCCCATCCAGATGCCGACCATCGCCTCCATGTTCTGCCCCTACTTCAGCGAAACGCCCGTCGAAAACTTCGACGACGCCAAAAAGTGCGATCAGGAACTGTTCACCACCTTCTACAAGCAGATGCGCGCTCAGGGCATCTATCTCGCGCCCTCCGGCTACGAAACCGGCATGGTGTCCTTCGTCCATACCGACGACGACTTCGCCCGCGCCCTCGACGCCGCCCGCAAGGTGACGTTCTAGAGAGCAGGCAGGTCTTTTTGTTGGGGGGGTGGGTTGGGGGGGGGGGGGGGGGGGGGGGGGGGGGGGGGGGGGGGGGG
>CAMBWG010000182.1 GCA_945871415.1 uncultured Desulfovibrio sp. | reverse complement strand
AACTTTGAAAAAGGTGAAACGCGAGGCGGCGGCACAGCGCCGCCCGGCCCAAAGTAAGCGGAAAAACCGCGCTTTTTCCGCGAAACGACAGGCCGTATGGTTTGAAATGCGAAGCATTTCAAACTGAAAATGCTCTAAAAGGGAGGCCCCCTCCCGGAAGCCTCCCCCGCAATGCGCTAAAACGCTCTAAAAAAGAAACAACTGCCCGCAGGCGTCCTTTTCCTGCTTTTCGTTACGCTTGCGAACCTTGCCGAAGTAGTTCTTCGTCATGCCGTACTGCCGATCCGTCAAAAACATAATCGACACCTGCCCGTTTTCCACAAGCGCCTGCCCCACGGCATCCGCCAGACGCCGGGCCTTTTCCATGCTTTCGCAGTGTCGCAGATAAACGGAAAACTGCTTGCGAAAAAAGCCCAGCTCCAGCAGGCTGTTGCGGAACTGCGTGGCAAGACGCTGCTCCCGCTGATTCCCCACGGGCAAATCGAACATGACCACCAGCCACATGATACTGTAGGGCGAGACGCCGTCAGGCCGTTTTCTTTTGCGTCCCATGCCACAGCTTCCGATGCTTGCGCCAGACCTTGCCGAACGGCGTCAGATCCACCTTGCGTGCCTGGGCCTGCGTATAAGATTTGAGCCCCTTCTCACCGGAAACCCAACAGGAGCTTTCCTCTCCCCCAGCTTGCAATGGGCGCGCATCATTGAGCAAGCGAACTTGTAGCATTCCCTCCGAAAACTTCTGCACGACAAACAGCAGACTTTCCGCCTGTCGCAGCCCCTCCGGCAGGCACGCGGCCATATCTTCCGTGATCCGCATTTCCAGCACGTCCCCCTTGCAGAGCCGCCAGATCAGCGAACAGCCCTTACGCTGCCACTCCGGCACAAAGCCCGGCTGATTGACATCGAAACGGGAAATGCACTCCCAGCCGACCTTGCCCTTGTTCACAAAAAAGTCCATGCAATAGTTGGAACCGGACTTGTAGCCGCACTGAAGGCGCTCATTGACGCCCACAAGGCTTTTGTTATCCACGCAAAAGGCCGCCGCGCCCAGTGTGGGATTATGCCGCCGCGCCCGCAGCACGGCCTCCTGCACAACAGCCTTTTCCGTAATGGCCCGTTCCCTCCGGCCTTCGCGCCGCGCTTCTTCCCGGCGCAGCTCCAGCGCCCTTGCCGCGCCTTCGTACTCGGCTTCAATGGCTTCGCGCAGGGCTCTGTTATGCCGGGCAAGCGCCTCCATGCCCGCAATGCCGGAAAAGGCCGCTTCGTCAAGCTCCAGCGCGGCCACCTTCTTTTTGCTGTCCAGCTCCGACAATGAACGCCGATACGCTGCCGTGTACATGCCCTTACTGCGGGGAACAGGCGCAAGCACACGGTAGCGCGTGGCCTCGTGCAGCGCCCCTTCCTTGCCGTGTTCCGCCTTGGGCGATACCCGCACCCCGCGCAGCAGGGCCGCGACCCTGTCCCGGAACGCCCCGGCTTCGATGCCGAAGGGAACGGGCATATCGTCGCAGCGCAGGCCAAGCCGATCCGCCCGCGCCATATGCTGCATCATGCCGCGCGTGGCGCAGGCCAGCACAAGAGCATCCAGCGCATGATGCCGGTGATCCACACGCGCCTTGGCCTTCCACGCCGGATTACGCTTCGGATGACCGGTGCGTTCGTCCATGACGACTTCTCCGGTCGCCGGATCATAAAGTTCCCTGCGTACCGGCAGGCCCAGCAGGGGATATTCCAGCCCGTCCAGCCCCCACAAATGCCGCAGGCGGGCGGTCATGCCGCCCCGCAGGGGCGTTACCTCGGCGCAGATGGCCCGCAGATAGCGCGCCGCCATCTTGGCCATATAGCCGGTATCCGTCATGCGGCTGTCCGTCTGATCGGCGTCCCCCTCGGCCTCGAATTTCCGGCAGGCATCCGGCAGAAAACGCCATGCCTTGTTGCGCGGATACCCCGGGGCGGAAATACGCTCCAGAATATGCGGCCACTGTTCCGGCGCGCGCGCCTGAATAAAATCATAGGCGGCAACATCCCGTTTCCCCAGATTGGCGGAAGCGCCGATCAGCGCCAGATTGGCATAGCTGTCGCTGCCGCCGAGCGAGCGCGGAATGATATGATCAATCTCGCAACCGGCAATCCCCGTTGCGGCAATGGGTTCAAGCGTATAGATGTCCACGCCCTTCTGCTCCTCCCAGAGCCGGTATTTGATCCGGTTCCTGCGCGATGACGGCAGGCCGAGCTTTTCCAGCTCGCCGTCAATCCGGCGATTTTCCTTCTCGCCGTTCAGACGTTCCATTTCAAGCGCCTTGCGTTTTTCCGCGGACAGACCAAACTCGCGCGCCAGCTCCACACAGATGCGCCGCGGCCTTCCGTACAGAGCGATAATCTCGTTGACGACCCTGCGCAGCTGATTCAGGGCCACATGCACCACCGGGTTGGGAATGCGCCCGTAGCGGGCTTCCTCCTCGTCGGCCTGCCGCACATGCCACGGATGCACGGGCGACACGTCATGCCGCAGCACTTCGCCATAGTAGGGCAAACGATCCAGCGTGCCCCCGAGGGCGCGCGCCGCCTCTTCCTCCGCCGTATAGCCGCACAGATCGGCCGCCTCCCGAAAACTCAGCGGCCGCCATTCCCCGGCATCTCCCGGCCCGTCCCGAAGAAGTTGCAGTATGCGGCGCGTTGCCGTTTCGCCCAGCATGGAACGATCCTGCGGCAGGGCGTTGCAGCAGCGGGAAACGCGCTCCCCGGCATCGTCTCCGCTCAGGCGCAGACGGCGGGCGCATTCCCGCAGAAAAACATCCTCCGGCATGAGCGGGCTTGCTTCCCCCTTTTCCGGCTCCAGACGCGGCTCGGCAATAAAATCCAGCAGCGCATCCTGCTCCGCTTCGCTCATTTCCCGCCAGTGCGGTATGTCGGCAAAGGCCGCGACAAGAGCAAAGGGCGCAATATTCGTTGTTTCCTCGGCCAGATTGACGGCCACAATCTTTTCATCGCAGAACGTGCCGAGAATATTCTTTATTTCTTTTCGGTTCAGGCGCTCCCCGTTCAGACAGCGTTCCGCCAGCGCGTCGCGCATGGGCCGCGTGAGCGCATGCACGGCCGTAGCCGTCCGAAAACGAATATTGTTGATCTGCTCGTAAATGCGCCGCAGCTCCGCAAGCCGGTGCATACGCGGCAGACGCCGTTCCCCGCTGTCCGGGTCAAGGGAACACAGGCCCACGGCATAGGGCGCGTGGGGCCTGTCCCGAAAAATGAGCTCCGTCACTTCCTGCCGCAGTTCCTCTGTCAGCAGCTGCGGGTAAAAGGCCCGCTGGCATTCCCAGATACTGCGCAATTCCTGCCTGACCAGAAAACGCGGCACGGCATAATCCACGCTGCCGTCCTCAACAAAACCCTGACGCCGACGGACGCGCCCATGATGTTCCGTCGCCCCCTGACGCTGCCACAGGTATTCGCCCAGCGTCTGCCCGCTTTCGCGCAGGCGCTGCTCCAGAAGGCGATAGGCATTGGCGCTTTTCTGGCGATCCTTTTTTGCGCCGTCGTTCTCTCCGCCGTCCTCAAGCTGATTGAGAAAGCCCGCCCCGCGAAAACGGGCAAGATGCAGCAGGCAGCGCCCCAGCGCATACGGCGAAGGAAGACGAAACCGCGCCGCCCGCGCCCGCAGCGCATACGGCGAACGCCGCAGCAGCCGGGCCAGCGCCTCCGGGTCTTCCGGCAGCAGCCCGGCCTGTTGCAGGAGGCTGGTCAACGCGCGCAGACGCTGCCGACGCCGCCGCAACGTCTTGCGGATTTGCCGGGCCTGCCGACGGGCCGCGCCGCCTTCAGCAACGTTGAAAATACGCACGCCCGCATCCAGCAGGCCGCACGGCTCGCCGTCCTCGTTCAGCCGCACCAGCGCCGTCCCGATGGAAGCAATCCCCAGATCCACCCCAAGAGCATAGTTGTACCGCCCAGCCATAAAAAATACCTCCGAACAATCCCGGTCTGAAAACGGCGCGCATTTCCGGCAGCGTCCCCGCATGAACCCCGCAGCGCCTGCACTGGAGCATTTTCAGTTTGAAACGCTCCATCTTCATTCTTGCGTTTTTCACGCTTCTGTGGCAAGGAAAAAACATTGTTCAGATTTCTTTAGCAGGATCAATCTGGACAGGCAGCAATACAACAAGGCATTTCGCAAGAAGTGCCGCAAGATTTCGGAAAGCCCCGCAAGGGGCTTCCGCTTTTTCTGCCGATTGTTTCCCGAGGGCTGCAATCTCTCAGAGCATTTTAAGCGCGGTTTTTCCGCTCACTTTCGGCCGGGCGGCAGCACAGCGCCGCCGCGCCCGAGCCTTTCATATCAGATCGCAATGCCCGCACAGAACCTTGACAAACGACGCCTCATCGTCGGCATCAGCGGCGCCAGCGGCATGCCGCTGGCTCTCTGTCTGCTCCAGACGCTGCAACGGCCCGAGATCGAGCTGCATCTCATTATTTCTTCCGGCGCGGCACGCGTCATGCAGGAAGAAGGCGGCGTTTCAGCGGCGGAACTGACCCGCTATGCCCATACCGTACACCCCGCGGACGACATGGCCGCGGGCCCGGCCAGCGGTTCATGGCGCAACGACGGCATGATCATCTGCCCCTGCTCCATGAGCAGCCTTGCGGCCATCGCCTGCGGCGCGGGCGTCAACCTCCTGCACAGGGCCGCCGACGTGACCCTCAAGGAACGCCGCCCGCTCGTCATCGTCCCCCGGGAAACGCCCCTGAATCTCATTCATCTGGACAATATGCGCCGCCTTGCCGCCGCCGGGGCCGTCATCATGCCCTTTATGCCCGCCTTTTACACCCGCCCCGACAGCGTGGACGATCTGCTGCGCCAGTTCTGCGGGCGTCTGCTCGATCAGTTCGGTCTGCACAGCCCTGTCCGCCGCTGGCGCGACGAGGCATAGCTTGAACTCAGGACTCATTATCAAGAGCTGCCCTCCTACGGGATAATATATAAAAAATGAATATTACTAAGTGTTATGAAAAACACCTATCTTTACCTGCTAGTATATTATGTGCGGGTTTTGGGGAAGATGGGGGAGTTTGAGGGGGACTACGGGAACGCCTTTCCTCGCTTTGCTGCGGAACGACTGGGCCCTTTTTGCCGCGAGCAGCGACCCGACGGGCGGCCGCAGGCCGTGCCCGTCAGGCGACGCAGGAGCCTTACGGGCATCGACAGCAGAGCAA
>CAMBWG010000181.1 GCA_945871415.1 uncultured Desulfovibrio sp. | reverse complement strand
TGGAAAGGCCGCTGCGCTCGGAGGGCAACTACCGGCTGTACGACGACGGCGAGCTGGAGCGTCTGCGCTTTATCCTGCACTGCCGCCGCCACGGCATGACGCTTGCCGAAATCCGCGAACTGCTTGCCTTCCGGGATCGTCCGCATCAGGGCTGCGGCTGGGTCGGCGAACTGGTGGAACGCCATATCGCCGCCGTCAGTGAACAAATCGAGGCCCTGACCACGCTCCGGGAGCAACTGGAACAACTGCGCCGCACCTGCACCGGCAGGGAACAGGGAACATGCGGCATTATCGAACAGCTGAGCGCCCCGTGCCCCTACTGTGCGGATCACCATCAATGCCTGCTGCACGCGTCGCCGGACGAAGCGGCTCCGCCGCTCCCGCAGGCCCGGCGGGGAAAAACGGACGGAGCGAAAAAAGCGTGACAGACTGCGGGCGGGTGTGTTAGTAACTCTCCAGTATCTTTTGCAATTTTCTACCGCATACAGGAATGCGGCGGAAGAGCGGCAAAAGGATTCCGGCACCCCAACAATCCAGAGCGTTTCACCTTTGGAAAAGGCGAAACGACAGGCCGTATGGTTTGAAACGCAACGCGTTTCAAACTGAAAAGACTCTTAAAGGAGTGATTATGACCGGAAAAATGCTGGTGGCTGGCGCGGCTCTGGCTCTGACCCTTTCTTTCTCCGGCCTTGCCGTGGCCGGTTGCACCCCGGAAGAAGCGCAGCAGAAGGCGCTCGCCTTTACGCAGGCCATGCAGGAATATTCTCAGAAAGACCCGGCAAAGTATGCCAGGGTCATGCAGGAACTCCAGCCCGAACTGCTTCAGATACAGCAAAAGCAGGATGTGGAAGCCATGTGCGCCTTCTATGACAAGGCGCTGGAGCGCCTCAAGTAACCCTGCGTAACGACAGGCGGATTTTTCAGGGCAGCGTATGCTGCCCTTTTTATTTTTCCGATTCCTCCGCGGCGGGTGCGGCGTCGTCCAGCCGTTTTCCCGTTCTGTCGATATAATACCAGGCGTCGCTTTCCCAGCGGCGATACTCTCCCCCGGAACCGGGAACCGGTACTTCCCTGCCGGACTCCGTGACCCTTGCCCTTCCCTGCGCAAAAGGAAAGCCAAAAGCAAAACGAGGGGCAATGACAACTCTTCCCCGTGCATCGGCATAGCCGACTTTGCCCTGCCTGTTGACGATGCGGTACAGTCCTTCCCGCACGTAGTCGTCCCCGTTGTCATACTGCAAAGGGGTATAGCGCGGCGCGGCGGCACAGGAACACAAAAGCAAAACAGCAAGGTAGCCGCAATATTTTATGCAGCATGGCATACAACAGGACTCCCGGAGCATGTTCAGTCTGAAACACTGCGCGTTTCAAACCATACGACCTGTCGTTTCGCGGAAAAAACTCCTTTTTCCTCCGCCGCCACCGCCTCGCCTTCCGCCTTTTTCAAGAGCGGAACGCCCAAATACAAGGGGGAGCCCCCCGAAGGAGGCTCCCCCTTGTATGCTTGTTGACGGAGATATTACAGAGCAGCCTTGTAGATGGCGGCAACCGCGGCGTCGGACATGATGCGCGGGTTGGTCAGGCCGCAGGCGTCCTTCTGAGCATTGGCGGTCATGACGGGGATGTCTTCCTCGCGCACTTCCTTGCCGTACTTCTTGCCCAGGGCGATCAGGCCATCCGGGATACCCACATCCTTGGAGATGATGTTGATGGCCTTGATGGCGGCCTGCGAAGCATCGGTGGCGGAAAGACCGTCGGTGCGTTCGCCCAGCAGCTTGGCGATGCGGCCAAAGCGGCGGCGGCTGGAAATCAGATTGTACTGGCACACATGGGGCAGCAGGATGGCGTTACATTCGCCATGCGGCAGGTCGTAGAAGCCGCCCAGCTGATGCGCCATGGCGTGCACGTGACCGAGGCTGGCGTTGTTGAACGCCATACCGGCCAGATACTGCGCATAGCACATACCTTCGCGGGCTTCCATATCCTTGCCGTTGGCCACGGCGCGGCGCAGATAGCGGTTGATGTATTCCATGGCCTTTTCCGCGCAGGCGTCGGTCATGGGCGTGGCGGCGGTGGACACATAGGCTTCCACGGCGTGGGTCAGGGCGTCCATACCGGTGGCGGCCGTCAGAGACGGGGGCATGCCCATCATCAGAATCGGGTCGTCAATGGCCACGCTGGGGGTGCAGCGCCAGTCGACGATGGCCATTTTCACCTTGCGGCTGGTATCGGTGATGATGCAGAAACGGGTCATTTCAGACGCCGTGCCGGCGGTGGTGTTCACGGCCACATAGGGCGGGAAGGGCTTGGAGGACTTGTCCACGCCTTCGTAATCGTGAATCTTGCCGCCGTTGCTCACCACGAAGCCGACGCCCTTGCCGCAGTCATGGGAGCTGCCGCCGCCCAGGGTGATGAGGCTGTCGCAGCCGCCCTTTCTGTAGGCTTCGGTAGCGGCTTCGACGTTCTTGTCGGTGGGGTTCGGCACGGTTTCGTCGAACACTTCATAGTTCAGCTTGGCCGCGTCCAGAATGTCGGTGATCTGCTTCAGGATGCCGACGGCAACGATGCCCTTGTCAGTAACGATCAGAGGTTTCTTCGCGCCAAGACTCGTGAGGCGGGCGGGAATCTGCGTGGAACAGTTCGCACCAACCAGAGTAACAGTGGGAATGAAGAAAGAGGTAATCTGACCCATGTGCATGCTCTTGACATCCGTGCTCATATAATCGGCTCCTTGTTGTGGATATCGCTCTGTTACGTATCCGTTACAATGTGGATGTAGTAAACATACTGTAGGGCATCCCAATTTTTATGGCAACAGTTTTTTTACTTTTATAGAGTTGTGACATTTTGCTCTTAAAAAAACACTGTTACCCTGAAAGGTTAGCAAGATTCCTGATCAACCGATCAAATCGCTGAAAATACAGATTTCCTCCTGTCCATTCTGTTCATCGTGCACACAAACATTACACTTTCCCTTAAAAATCACACTATTATAAAAAATCGCGTTTTCAGTGAAGAATTTTATCTTTTCGCCGCCCGTCATGCCGAAACAGCCCGGAAAGCCCCTTCTGCTCTGCGAAACACGATTTTTTATCTTTTTTATCAAATTGCAGCCTTTTTACTTTTCTTGTGCCGCTTTTTTTGGCATACTACTAGCCTTCAAATAATTTTCCTCCCCTTTTTACGTCTGCAGAATCTTCGTACGACGGCCACCGACAGAAGCTTGTGGAAAAGTGCGCAAACATACAAAAAATTAAATACAATAAAAACAATTAATTACAATAAAAACAGCCTGCCGGCCATGCCGACGGGCTGTTTTACGTCATGCAGAGGCGTCATCAGGCCTCAAAAAACACTTTCCGAGGAACTTCAGAAGACGGTTGCCATCAAAAAACGAGAGTCTTGCTGCCTGCGCTGAAAACAACACGCCGGAGGAGGGGAAGAAGCGAGGGCTGAGGGAAGCAGAAAGGCCGGGAGCTCTCCCGCGACGGATGGCGCAGAGAACTCTTTTTCAGAGTAAGTTTGGCGGAACGTATCGCCACAGGGAGATTTCCGCCCCGGAGCATTTTCAGTTTGAAACGCTGCGCGTTTCAAACCAACGGCCTGTCGTTTCGCGGAAAAACGCTGTTTTTCCGCCCACTTCTGGCCTGGTGGCGCTGCCGCCCCGCGTTTCACCTTTTTCAAAGGTAAAACGCTCTGGATTACCTGCAAGCAGAGAGCGGGTTTTGGGGAAGATGGGGGAGCTTGAGGGGGAAGAAACCCCTTTTTGCCGCAAGCAGCGACCCGACGGGCGGCCGCAGGCCGTGTCCGTCAGGCGACGCGGGAGCCTTACGGACATCGACAGCAGAGCAAAGGGGTTTCTTCCCCCTCAAAAAATACTGAGGAGTTCAGGCGACGGTTTCCCGGATACGGGCTGCGCGGCACAGACGCAGCACGGCGCGCAGATATTCCTTGCGGCGGTCGAGGTAAAAGGCCAGGGGGCGGGAGAAGTTGCGCCCGAGCAGACCGTCCACGAGCATCTGGCTGACTTCGCGTTCTCTGAGCAGGACGAGCTGGGTACGGGCGAAGACGGAACGTTCCACGTCGGACATGGTGCGGATGCGGGCCCGGAGCACTTCCTGCGCGCGCGGCTGATAGAACCAGAAGTACATCATATCAAGCGCGCCCACGACGATGGCGCGTTCCAGCGTATGGGCTTCCACGCCGCCGCGCTGCTTCAGGCCGCCGGTACGGGCCAGCTGCAGGAGCGCGTCTTCGCGGGGAAAGAGCATTTCCAGCCGCGTGGTACAGTCAAAGAGGCTCTTGATCTTGCTTTCGTAGTCCCAGCGGCGCATGCGCATGTTTACCTGCCCGTCGGCGTAGCCTTCGATGATGGCGGCCACGGTATCGGATGCCATCTTGGAAATGACGGCGGCACTGGGCACCAGATAGAGGAAGGGGTCTTCAATACCGAACAGCGGCAGGAGCAGGAAAAGCAGCCAGTTGTAGAGCAGCGAGACAGGATAGGCCAGCAGACTGCGGAACAGGTTGCCGATGGCGGCCTGTCGGGGGAAACCGCGGTAGATGTTGTGAGCAAAGATATAGAAGCCGTTTACGATATTGATGACGGCAAAGACGATGCCCGGCTGTTCCTCCACGCTGATGCCGAAACCGTCCTGCAGCAGCCAGACGCGCACCATCACTTCCAGGAGCAGCACCGATATGCCGGTATAAAGAAGCGAGTCGCAGATACGGTTGACGCTGACGTGTTCCTTCCAGTGCGTGAGGGTGCCGCGCGTTGCGCCGCGGGCGGCCATGACCATTTGCACGACATTGCGCACGCCCGTGATGCCGAACCAGATGAACGTGCCGAAATAGGCCAGAATCCACCAGTCCTGCGTATAGAGGAAGGAACCGAAGGCCGGGACGAAGCCGATGAAGACCTTCAGCCAGTTGCTGACGGCGCTGTTCAGATAGCGCATGCCGCGGCGGCCGCCGAGCTCGTCGGCCGTATGTGCGCTTTCATCCGCCACATAGAGGCCGCCAAGATTGGTGACGTTGCTCTGTCTGCTGTCGCAGACCTGCGAATGCTCGGAACTGGCCGTCCAGTGGCGCTGCTTTTCCATGCCCAGACGGCTGCATCCGGGCAGACGGCGGAAAAGACGCAGAAAGCGTTGCAGCGTGCCGGGATATTCCGGCTCGGAATAGGTGATGTGTTCGGTAACGGCCACGTGCA
>CAMBWG010000180.1 GCA_945871415.1 uncultured Desulfovibrio sp. | reverse complement strand
TGTATCCTTTGGAGAAAACTGGTATAGCAAGGTGTATGCCGGACATTCTCTAAGCGTCAGATAATCAAGAGGGTTATATTCGGCGTCGGCGTCCTGAATCCCCACGTAATCTCCCCTGACAGAAAGAAAACCTGTACGCAGGGCCGCTCCTTTTCCCCTGTTCTTCTCATGCCGCACTACAAAAACATCATCATGCATCAATGCAAGATTCTGCGCTATCTGATAACTTCTGTCTGTCGAACAGTCATCTATGATAATTATTTCAACATCTATACCGTGTTCTTTCAATGCAAGACAGTTATTAACACAGTTTTCAAGAGTTCTTTCTTCATTAAAACAGGGAATAATCAGGGAAAGAAGTTCGCGCATGACGAGGACTCGCTTCTTTATTTACCAGCCTGAGAAAGGCAGACGATCGCAAAAAGGACTTTGGCAATAAAATCACATACCGGGACTTGATCCCATTGACAGTTACACTGTCGAGCAAAAGATATCAGTAAAATATTATTAATAAATTCACTAAAGTAGAATCGTTTGTTTATGGATGAATAGTCTGGGGGGCGAATCCCGCAACTTGCAAAAAAAAGCTTCCGGGCGTATTAAAAAAAAATCATCGACAGTGTAACTGTCGATGATTTTTATATATTTCGCCTAATCGGCATTTCTGCCACCTGAAATTTCTCCAGGGCATGCTACCGCTACACCGTTCTTCCGGGCCCCAACAAGCTGTGCGTTTCAAACCATACGACCTGTCGTTTTGCGGAAAAAACGCAGTTTTTCCGCTCTTTGGGCCGGGCGGCGCTGTGCAGCCGCCTTGCGTTTCACCTTTTTCAAAATTGAAACGCTCCAGTGTCAACGCGCCCTGAAATCTGCCAGCCCGCCACCATCTCCACTCCGGCCAGAATTCCTGCGCCCCCTTCACACTCGCTTTCCTTTTGCAAGGAGGGTGCAGATGTCCTGTCTGCCGCCCCGTCTTCGTTTGCCATAAACAATAAAAAGAGCGGGAATTCTTCCTGCCAATGCCAGAAGGATTCCCGCCCTTTACGCACATGTTCCATTTAGAGCATTTTCAGTTTGAAACGCTGCGCGTTTCAAACCGGGCGGCGCTGTGCCGCCGCCCGGCCTTTTGCCTTTTTCAAAGGCAAAAGGCTCTAGACAGCCCCGGAGATCATTTCAAAGAAGCGGCTGAAGAGATAGCGGCCGTCGTTGGGGCCGGCGGCGGCTTCGGGGTGATACTGCACGCTCATGATGGGCTTTGTCTTGTGACGCAGGCCTTCGAGAGTGTAGTCGTTGAGATTGACATGGGTGGGCTCCACATCGGCCAGACCGTCAAGCACCACATGGAAGCCGTGGTTCTGCGAAGAAATTTCCACCCTGCCGGTCGTATCGTCGCGCACCGGGTGGTTGCAGCCGTGATGACCGAATTTCAGCTTGGCCGTGGTGCCGCCCAGGGCATGGCCGATAAGCTGATGACCGAGGCAGATACCCGTCACCGGGAAGACTTCCATCAGCTGCCGGATAAGGGCGATTTCGCTGGTCAGCGTCGCGGGGTCGCCGGGGCCGTTGGACAGGAAAACGGCCTTTGCGCCGCTGGCTTTGGCAGCCTCGAAACTGAAGGACGGCGGCACGGCCAGCGGCTCGAAGCCGACTTTCGCCAGCAGACGGAGAATATTCCATTTGACGCCGAAGTCATAGACCAGCAGCGGCAGGCCGGTGCCCTTCCAGGCATAAGAGCCGTCGGGGCCGATCTGCACGAAGGTCTGCACATTGCCTTCCAGCACATAGGGAGCCTTGGCGGCCACAAAGGGCACAAGATTCTGCCCTTCCATGGTCGGCAGGGCCAGCGCCTTCTGCCGCAGGGATTCGGGATCAAGATCCTTTGTGGAAATGATGCCCCGCATGGCGCCGTTAAGACGCAGATGACGGGTCAGGGCACGGGTATCGAGTCCCTCGATGCCGGGAACCCCCATGCGCACAAGGAAGTCGGGCAGGCTTTCGCTGGCGCGCCAGTTGGAAGGCCGCTTGCAGCACTCCTTGACCAGAAGGGCGCGCATATGCACCTTCGGGGACTCCATGTCCTGCGGGTTGATGCCGTAATTGCCGATAAGGGGGTAGGTCATGCAGACCATCTGCCCATAATAGGAGGGATCGGTCAGCACTTCCTGATAGCCGGTCATGCCGGTATTGAAAATGACTTCGCCGCCGGTTTCAAATTCGCCGGTAAAGGATTTGCCCTTCAGGGTGAAGCCGTCTTCAAGAGTCAATACCGCTTTCATATTAGCGCACCTCGCGGGCATAGTATTCTTGCAGGCTTTCCACATGCACATCGGTACGGCGCATGGCAATGGCCGTGGCCGTGGCCTTGGCCCCTGCCACAGTGGTGCAGTAGGCGATGCCGTAGGTCAGCGCCGCGTGTCTGATGGACTTGGAGTCGCGTGCCGTGTTCTTGCCGGATGCGGTGTTGACCACCAGGGCAATCTCGTTGTTCACAATGCGGTCAACGATGTTGGGACGGCCTTCGTAGACCTTGTTGACCACTTCCACATCAAGGCCGTGTTCCTTGAGCAGCTTTGCCGTGCCGCGCGTCGCCAGCAGCTCGAAGCCCAGATCCGCAAACATCCTGGCGACTTCCGGCAGCAGCGGCTTGTCGCGGTCATTGACCGACAGGAAGACGGTACCCTTCTGCGGCAGCTTCTGCCCGGAACCAAGCTGGCTCTTGAGGTAGGCGTCGGGGAAGCTGTCGCCCATGCCCATGACTTCGCCGGTCGAATGCATTTCAGGGCCGAGGATGATGTCCACGCCGGGGAAGCGCTGGAACGGCAGCACGGCTTCCTTCACGCAGGTGAAGCCGCCGCGGCGCATGCTCCAGGGGTCCAGCTCTTCCAGCGTCTTGCCGAGCATGACCTGCGTTGCCAGATAGGGCAGCGGCACGCCGGTGGCCTTGGACACAAAGGGAGCTGTGCGGGAGGCGCGGGGGTTCACTTCCAGAATGTAGACATCGTTGCCCTTGATGGCAAACTGAATGTTCATCAGGCCGACCACGCGCAGTTCCTGCGCCAGCGCTTCGGCCTGAGCGGCAATCAGCGCCACATGATCATAGGAGAGCGAATAGGACGGGAGCACGCAGGCGGAGTCGCCGGAATGGATGCCCGCTTCCTCGATATGCTCCATGATGCCCGCCACATACACATCGGTGCCGTCCGACAGGGCGTCCACGTCCACTTCCACGGCATGTTCAAGGAACTTGTCGATGAGAATGGGATGCTCGGGCTTTTCGGGAACCTGTTCGGCAAAGTAGGAAGCCAGCTCGGCATCGTCATAGACAACGGCCATGGCACGCCCGCCGAGCACATAGCTGGGCCGCACGACGACGGGATAGGAAATGCGCTGAGCCACTTCGCGAGCCTCGTCAAGGCTCATGGCCGTACCGTTCGGCGGCTGCAGCAGGCCCAGTTTTTCAATCAGGGCCTGGAAGCGTTCGCGGTCTTCGGCGCGGTCGATGGCGTCGGGCGAGGTTCCCAGAATGGGCACGCCCGCGCGCATGAGCGGCACGGCGAGGTTGAGCGGCGTCTGTCCGCCGAACTGTGCGATGACGCCCTCGGGCTTTTCCTTTTCGATGATGTTCATCACATCTTCAAAGGTCAGCGGCTCGAAGTAGAGGCGGTCGGAGGTGTCGTAGTCGGTGGAGACGGTTTCAGGGTTGGAGTTGACCATGATGGCCATGACGCCCGCATCGCGCAGTGCGAAGGAGGCATGGCAGCAGCAGTAGTCAAATTCGATACCCTGCCCGATACGGTTGGGGCCGCCGCCAAGGATGATCACCTTGCGCCGGTCCTCCACCCCGGCTTCCTGCCCGGTTTCATAGGTGGAATAGTAATAGGGCGTGTAGGCCTCGAATTCCGCAGCGCAGGTATCCACAAGGTAGAAGGTGGGTTCGATGCCGAGGCTCTTGCGCAGGCGGCGGATATCGTCTTCGGGACGCTTCCACATTTCCGCGAGCTGGCGGTCGGAGAAGCCGTATTCCTTGGCTTCCCGCAGCACGTCCGCCAGTTCGGCATTGGCGGGCGTCATGTCGTTGGCCAGACCGAAGTGCAGAATACGCTGCTCCATATCCACGATGTCGCGGATCTGGCGGATGAACCAGGGATCAATCTTGCTGGCCTCGAAAATATCTTCCTCGCTTACGCCGGCCAGCAGCGCCTGACGCAGGCTGAAGATGCGGCGGGAATTGGGCGTGCGCAGGGAGGCAAGAATCTTGTCCGTTGCTGGCAGTTCGTCCTTGAAGCGGAAACCGAGCCCCGTCGCGCCGATTTCCATGGAACGGAGGCCCTTCTGCAGAGCTTCCTTGAAGGTTCGGCCGATGCTCATGGCTTCGCCCACGCTCTTCATGGACGTCGTGAGCTCATCCTTGGCGCCGGGGAATTTTTCAAAGGTGAAGCGGGGAATCTTCACCACGCAGTAGTCGATGGCGGGCTCGAAGCAGGCGGCCGTCTCGCGGGTAATGTCGTTGCGCAGCTCGTCCAGCGTATAGCCCACGGCCAGCTTGGCGGCAATCTTGGCGATGGGGAAGCCCGTGGCCTTGGAAGCCAGCGCCGACGAGCGGGACACGCGCGGATTCATTTCAATGACGACCATCTCGCCGTTGGCGGGATTGATACCGAACTGCACGTTACTGCCGCCGGTTTCCACGCCGATCTCGCGCATGATGGCAAGCGAGGCGTCGCGCATGGCCTGATATTCCACGTCGGTCAGGGTCTGCGCCGGAGCCACGGTAATGGAGTCGCCGGTATGCACGCCCATGGGATCAAGATTTTCGATGGAGCAGACAATCACGGCATTGTCGTTCTTGTCGCGCATGACTTCCATCTCAAATTCTTTCCAGCCCAGCACGCTCTGTTCGATCATGACTTCGGAGGTGGGGCTTGCCGCAAGGCCGCGCCCGGCCACTTCCTCAAGATCCTGCATGTTGTAGGCCACGCCGCCGCCCGTGCCGCCCAGCGTGAAGGCGGGGCGCACAATCAGCGGGAAGGGAAGCACGTCGCCCAGACGGCGCACATCGTCCATATTGCGGGCAATGCCGCTGGCGGGCACGCGCAGGCCGATATTTTCCATGGCCTGACGGAAAAGTTCACGGCTTTCGGCCTTTTCAATGACATCGGCACGGGCGCCGATGAGCTCCACGCCGCACTCTTCCAGCACGCCGAGGCGCGCAAGCCTGAGA
>CAMBWG010000179.1 GCA_945871415.1 uncultured Desulfovibrio sp. | reverse complement strand
AGGTGCAGATATATCGGGCAGGAGCACGGAAGTCTGTCGCGCAGGAGGAAGCATGCTCGTAGTAGATTGGATGACCCCGAACGTCGTGGCCGTCAAGCCCGGGACATCGTTGCTCAAGTGCCGGAATTTGTTGAAGGAGAAAAATATCCGCCGCCTGCCTGTGGTGGACGACGCCAACAGGGTCGTCGGCATTGTCTCCGACCGGGATGTCCGGGGGGCCTCGCCTTCCAAAGCGACTACGCTTGAGGTGCACGAAATGCAGTACCTCCTGGCGGAACTCAAGGCCAAGGATATTATGACGCCCCGGCCTCTCACGGTCAAACCCGACGCTACGGTGGAAGAAGCCGCTCTGCTGATGCTCGACAAGAAAATCGGCGGCCTGCCTGTTGTCAGCGACGAGGGCACGCTGGTCGGCATCATTACCGATCAGGATCTGTTCAAGCTGCTGGTGGAAATTACCGGCGTGCGTCAGGGCGGCGTGCAGCTGAATTTTGTTATTTCCGATGCGCCGGGCAGCATGCGCGTCCTGTTTGACACCCTGCGCGAACGCCGTGCGCGCATTCTTTCCGTGCTGACGGCCTATCAGGACGGAAAGCGGAACGTCTCCATACGCATCCGCAAGATGGACGATCCTCAGAGCGAGGAAGAGCTGGCCAGACATTTTCAGGATATGGGACTGCTGTCTTCCTGGTCGCGCACTCCCGGGCAGGAATAGAGCGTTCTGTCTTTGAAAAAGGCGGAGCGCGAGGCGGCGGCATAGCCCGCCCGGTCCGGAGTGAGCGGAAAAACGCGTTTTTTCCGCGAAACGACAGGTCGTGCGGTTGAGCTGCTTCAGGCAAAAAAGTCCATAAACGTGAGGCTTTCAAATCGTAGGACTTGCCATTGGATTTTTTTTCTGGCATGCTTTCCCTACGTTCGCGTAGTTACGCGCACCGATTACTTCAGGAACATAGCCGGGAAGCATCCGACGCGTAGTTACGCGCACCGATTACTTCAGGAACATAGCCGGGAAGCATCCGGCTACGAAGCCCGGGGCATATCGCCCCTGACGCTGTAAGACTGGTCCAAGGAGGACAAGCATGGCTGAAGTTTCCTTTCAGGGTAAAACGTTCGAAGTAGACGAAGACGGTTTCCTGCTCCGTTTTGACGACTGGTGCCCCGAGTGGATGGAGTATGTGAAGGAATCCGAGGGCATCTCCGAAATCACGCCTGACCATCAGAAGATTCTGGACTTCCTGCAGGATTACTACAAGAAGAACGGCATCGCCCCCATGGTTCGTATTCTGTCCAAGAATACCGGCTACAAGCTGAAGGAAGTGTACGAACTCTTCCCCTCCGGCCCCGGCAAGGGCGCCTGCAAAATGGCCGGTCTGCCCAAGCCTACCGGCTGCGTGTAGTCCTCAGGCTTTTTTGTGACATTAAAAAGGCGGAAGGTTTTATACCTTCCGCCTTTTTTATTGTTGCCGAGTCCTGCCGGGCGTCGGCCTTCGCCTCTTTACGCAGCACGGAAAAAAAGGTATCGGCGAAACATGATGCAAAACATCACATGGAAAAAATGCCTCATCTGGATTGGAGGTCTGTGTATCGTGAGCGGCATTGCCTGTTCCGCCATCGTCGCCATGCTTTTTTTCTGGGCATCGCGCGACTTGCCCGATCTCTCTCGGCTTGAAGATTATCATCCGCCGCAGGCGACGACTATTCTCGCCCGCGACGGGTCCATTCTGGGCACCTTGTACCATGAAAAGCGTTTTATCATTACGCTGGAGGACATGCCCAAGTATCTGCCTCTGGCCTTTCTGGCCGCCGAGGACGATAATTTTTACCGTCACAGCGGGGTTGATCCCGTGGCCATCGCCCGCGCCGCTTTCGTCAATATCACCAGCGGTTCCAAGCGGCAGGGCGGCAGCACCATCACGCAGCAGGTCATCAAGCAGCTGCTGCTGACATCGGAGCGCAGCTATACCCGCAAGATGAAAGAGGCCATTCTGGCCTATCAGCTGGAAAATACCCTGTCCAAGGATCAAATCCTGCTGACTTATCTCAACTATATTTATCTGGGCCAGCATGCCTACGGCGTCGAGGCCGCGGCGCGCACCTATTTCGGCAAGCATGCCGCCGACATTACGCTCGCCGAAGCTGCGGTCATCGCGGGCCTGCCTCAGGCCCCCAGCCGCTACAATCCCTTCCGGCATCCCGAAGAGGCCAAGAAGCGTCAGTTGTATGTGCTCGGGCGCATGCGGGCGCTGCAATGGATTTCCGAAGCACAGTATCAGCAGGCCTGCAACGAACCGCTGATCTACTGGAGCATGCCCGATTATCGTCCCGGCGCGGCTCAGTGGTATCAGGAGGAAGCGCGTCGCCTGCTGGTGGAGTTTTTTACTGAAAAGAATCTTGCCGCCCTTGGCGTACGCACCAACAAGTCCGGCGAGGATTATGTCTATGAAGCCGGCCTGACCGTGCGCACCTCCATGGACCCCGTGCAGCAGGATGCCGCCGGAGCGGCCTTGCGGCGCGGGCTGGAAGAACTGGACAAGCGGCAGGGCTGGCGCGGGCCCGTCAGCAAGCTGACTCCGGAGGAGCAGAAAACCTTCCTTGCTGAAACGGATTTTGAGCCTTCCGCCCTTGCCGGGGATGCCTGGGTCAAGGCGCTTGTGACCGGCTCGGAGGCGCGCCAGCTTACCGTGGCGCTGGGAGACGGCTATACCGGCGTGATCCCGCTGGCCAATATGAGCTGGGCCCGCAAGCCCAATCCCCGCGTGGCCGGGATGCATGCTCCCGCCATCAGGGATGCGCGTACCGTGGCCGAAGTCGGAGATGTGATCTGGGTTTCCGCCGCGCCTTCCGTGGTGCAGGAGGGCAAGAAAAAGCAGGAAGTGCCCTTTGATCCCGCCAAAGCGCAGAAGAAGACTCCGATTGTGCTGCGCTTGCAGCAGGAGCCGCTTGCGCAGGGCGCGCTGGCGTCCATCGAGCCCCAGAGCGGTGATGTGGTGGCGCTCATCGGCGGCTACCAGTTCGGCAACAGCCATTTCAACCGCGCCACGCAGGCGCGCCGTCAGCCCGGTTCCAGCTTCAAGCCCGTAGTGTACTCGGCCGCGCTTGACGCGGGTTTTACGCCTACGTCACAGGTCCTGGACGGCCCGCTGGTCTACGTCAACCCGTATACCAACGAAGTCTGGCGGCCTTCCAACTACGAACACAATTACAAGGGCATTCTGCCGCTGCATACGGCGCTGGCCCTGTCGCGCAATACCACCACGGTGCGCGTGGCCCAGACCATCGGTATCGCCAACGTCATTCAGCGCGCCAAGATGCTTGGTCTTGAGCCGGATTTTCCGCAGGAACTGGCCGTCAGCCTCGGAGCGGTGGCCGTGTCGCCCCTCAATCTGACGCAGGCCTATGCCGCCTTTGCGAATCAGGGGCTCGGCGTGCGTCCCCGCATCATCACGTCCATCGTGGACGCCAGGGGACGCGAGCTCTACCGGCAGGACGTGGAGCACTGGCAGGCCATTACCCCGCAGAACGCCTATCAGATGGCGTGCCTGCTCAGGGAAGTGGTCAACGCCGGTACGGGGAGCCGTGCCCGTGTGCCGGGGCATGACAATATCGGCGGCAAGACCGGCACCACCAATGAGGAGTGCGATACCTGGTTTGTGGGCTTTTCGCCTTACCTCGTGACCGGCGTCTACGTGGGCTTCGATCAGGTGCGTTCCCTGGGACGTCTTGAACAGGGCGGGCGTACGGCCGCACCTATTTTCCGCTATTATCGCACGGCGGTGGAAGATCTCTACAAGGAGCAGCCGCAGGACTTTGCCATGCCGCCCGGTATAACCATGGAGGGCAATCTGGCCTTCAACGGGCCTGCGCAGCCCGGTCTTTCCGCCGTGGACGGCGCAACGCCCGCCGATCCGGCAACCGCCACCGGCGCCATAGGCACGGATACGTCGGAAGGCGGCGAAGACCTCATGCGGCAGATGTTCTAAGGCCTGTCGCTTCGCGGGAAAATCGCTGTTTTTTCCGTTCACTTTGGGCCGGGCGGTGCTGTTCCGCCGCTTCGCGTTCCGCCTTTTTCAGTGGCAAAACGCTCTGACAACAAGCCCGGCCGGGCAAAACATATCAAGGATTCTCATGATTCCCTACGGTTCTCTCGTCGTTTACAGAACGCCCAAGGGGCGCAGTTACGTCAAACGTCTGGAAGAGGGGCAGGACTGGCACAGCAATGACGGCGGGCTGTCCGCGGCGGATGTGCATGCAGCCCACTTCGGGGCGGTGGTCATGACCTCGCAGGGCGTTCCCATCAGGGTGCAGGAAGCCACACTGTATGACCGTCTGAAAAATCTCAAGCGGCAGACGCAGGTGATCTACCCCAAGGATATCGCCTACATCTGTCTGAAGCTCGGGGCCGGTCCCGGACGGACCATCATCGAGGCGGGCAGCGGTTCCGGAGGTCTGACCATGGGCCTTTCGTGGTTCTGCGGTCCTACGGGGCGCGTGGTGACTCATGAAGCCCGGGAAGAATTTCTGAAGCTGGCGCGCCGTAATCTCGACTGGGCCGGGCTTGGCGAAAATGTGGAGCTGGTGCTGCGCGATATTGCCGAAGGCTTCACCGTTACCGATGCGGACGCGCTTTTTCTTGATGTGAGGACCCCGTGGGAATACCTCGATCATGCGCTGGCCGCGGTGCGGCCCGGAGCCATGCTGGGCTTTCTTGTGCCGACGGTGGATCAGGTCTCGCGCCTGCTGCTGGGGCTGGAACAGCGCCCCTTTGCCGAGGTGGAAGTCTGCGAAATTCTTGTTCGCGGCTGGAAACCCGTGGCCGACAGGCTGCGCCCCGAAGATCGCATGACCGCGCATACGGGTTTCCTCATCTTCTGCCGTCAGCAGGATACGAGCGAGGAATTTGAATCGCTCAAGCCCATGGGAACCCGGGAACGCAAGCAGGAGGCCGCCCGGCTGGCCCGCCTTGAGTCCGCGGAAGAAGAAAAGACTCAGCCCCCGGCAGAAGAACCGGAAAACAGCACCCCTCTGCACAGGCTGCTGTCCTTCATCAAGGGCAAATGCTAGATGTAGAGCATAGTTGAGTATTGGGGGAGGGGAACCCCTCTGCTGGCGCGAGAGGGGTTCCCCTCCCCCAAGCCCCCACCCCTCCCCTGGGCGCTTTTTTAGAGCGCTTTACCTTTGAAAAGGCATTACGCGTGACGGCGGCACTGCGCCGCTTGGCCCAACGTGAGCG
>CAMBWG010000178.1 GCA_945871415.1 uncultured Desulfovibrio sp. | reverse complement strand
GGTACGCTGGATGCAAGCAGGGAAACGCCTCTTACAGGAAAAGGCCGTCCGGCGTCGGAAATCCCGCATTCTCAGGGGAACATACAACCGGGGAGCATCCGCCGCAGACGAATGCTCCCCGAAAAATCTCTGATATTTCAATATGATTACATCATAACACCGGTCAGCGGGGCCACGATCATCACCAGCAGCCAGGGCAGCATGCAGAAGCCCAGCGAACGCGCCAGACCGGGACGGCAGAAGACCAGCAGCCAGCACAGCATGAACAGCGTGCGGAAGAACAGCGGCGAACGCAGCACGCCGACGACGCCCGGCGTGGGACCGTTCAGATAGATGCCGCTCAGAATAAGGTTGCTCCACTGATCAATACAGCCGGGCAGAAAGCCGATGACGCCCCAGAGAGCGCACCAGCGCGCGGCCTTTTCCAAATGGGAGGACTCCGCCAGCTCCTTTCTGTCGCGCAGCATGCAGACGAGAGCCACGCCCGCGCCCCCGGCAAGGGAAAGATCCCCGAAGGCGCTGTGCAGCGTCTTACGCAGCAGGGTCATCAGATAAGTAGTCTGATCCATGCCCTGCGGCGGCGTTCCAAACACGCCTTCCATACTGAAAAAGGCCGCCGTAAAGCATACACAGGCCACCAGCCCCGGAATCAGGGTCGGCAGTACGCGGGCGAGCTCGTAGCGGCTCTCTTCCAGCGGCGTCTGCTCGTCCGGCACAGGAAAGGACGCTGCCTTTTTGTAGCCCAGATAGACGCAGGCAAGACCGACGGCCCAGCAGCCCACGGCCAGATAAAGATTGTTTCTCATGGCTCCGGCCAGCTCGGCCGGCGGTCCGGGTTCGATGCCGAACACCAGACTGTAATAGAACCAGTAGTAGACGCAGCCGGCAAGGGTGACCGCCAGACTGAGGCGCGCCAGCTTGGCCCCGCCCCACAGGCACAGACGGCCGTGGCTGCGGCGTCCGACCGCCAGCGTCAGGGCAAGTACCGCCGGCAGGGCCAGGGCCGTGCTGGCCAGAATCTGAAACACATTGCCCAGCAACATCATGAATGCGAGAATATGACCCGTCATGCACACTCCGAACTATAAAGGCCGCACTGATTGCAGCCGAAAATCTCCCGGAGGTGATAAACCGGAACCGCCGTGCGCGCAAGTCCGCAGACCGGACAACGGTACCGGCCCGGGCCCCTTGTCAGAGCGGGGCCGTACACGCTAGAGCATTTTGAGTTTGAAACGCTGTGCATTTCAAACCATACGGCCTGTCGTTTCGCGGAAAAAGCGTGGGGTTTCCGCTCACTCCGGGCCGGAGGCGCTGTGCCGTCGCCTCGCGTTTTACCTTTTCCAAAGGTAAAACGCTCTATAAATCTGCCAGCCAAGGAGCTTACATGACCATTCTGGAAATTTTACTGCTGGCCGTCGCCCTTTCCATGGATGCCTTTGCCGTCGCCGTCGCCTCCGGCTGCGCCGTGCGCACGGTGTCGCTGCGGCAGTATGTGCGCGTGGGCGGCGCGTTCGGTCTGTTTCAATGTCTGATGCCGCTGGGAGGCTGGCTCCTGGGCAGTACGGTACACCGCTATATTGAAGCCTGGGATCACTGGGTGGCCTTCGGGCTGCTGGCATGGGTCGGCGGCAATATGCTGCTGCAGGGCTTACGGGGACTGCGCCGGGGGAGCGAAAGCGACGCCTGCCCGCGTGTGGACCCCACCGCCGGGCGCAATCTCTGGCTGCTGGCCGTGGCAACCAGCATAGACGCCTTCGCCGTGGGCCTGAGTCTGGCGCTCACCAATACCGGTATCGTTCTTCCGGCACTGGTCATCGGCATTGTCTGTGCCGGCATCTCCGCCGGCGGCGTGCATCTCGGCACGACGCTCTCCCGCCTGCGCATCATCAACCGCTTTTCCGAGCTGCTGGGCGGTCTGGCCCTCTGGGGTATCGGTCTTAATATTCTCCGGCAAAGCCTGTAGGTTGCGCGTTCCGACCGTCCCGCATCCGCACCGATCGCAGAGAAAAGCGTTGGCTTCCCTGTATAAAGATGGTAACTCCGGCAAAAGACACACGCCGCAAGCTGCAGGTTGCGAGGAGGTAGGCCGTGTTCTGGAACAATCTCACCATCGGGAAAAAGTTCATTCTCTCGCTGCTGGGCAGCATCATCACCATTCTGTTCTTTTCCGCCGTGGCGAAAGTTTCCTCGGAGCACATCATGGATTCCTCCGATGCCGCCATCGAAAAACAGAAATTCGCCCTCAATCTCACCATGCGCGAGATTGACCATCGCCAGTGGCTGGAAAATCTGCGGACGCTGGTGCTCGATCCCGAAGCCGATCCCCACTCCATCTCCCTGCAGACCGACGGCCACGCCTGCGCATTCGGCAAATGGTTCTATTCCGACAGGCGCTCCGTCCTCGAACATCAGCTCCCCGCGCTCCGCTCCCAGTTCAAGGAAATAGAGCAGCCCCATCTGGCGCTGCACGAAAGCGCCGGAAAAATCCTGCGTCTGCTTGACGAAAACAAGCGTCAGGAAGCCATGCAGATTTTCTATGACCAGACCGTGCGGCATTCCAAAGCCGTCATCTCCGCGCTCGGCCGCATCCGCACCCAGGTCACCGACGCGGCGGAACAGGACGCCGACAGCTATGCGGACATAGCCCGAAAGACGCAGATTGTCTTCCTCGTTTCCCTGCTTCTCAGCATCGCGGGCATGCTGGCTTCCTCGCTGCTGCTGACGCGCTCCATCCGCTCTCCGCTCGCCGTCCTTGCGGACAAGGCGCAGCAGGTTGCCGACGGCAACCTCGACATCGATCTGCGCCTCCGGAGAAAGGATGAAATCGGCATTCTCTCCGCGGCGCTGGGAACGCTCATGGACACGCTGAAAAAGCGGCTGCGGGAAAACGAGCAGACCTCAAACGAAGCCCTCGCCCATGCCCGCCGCGCCGAAGCGGCCCTCCGCGAAGCCGAAAGCAAAAAAGAACAAATCCGCGGCCTGTTTGATGAGATGCACGCCGTCGCGGCCAAGGCTGACGCCATCGGCAAGCAGCTTCTGGATCTTTCCGGCGTTCTTGCCCGGCAGGTCGAAAACGTCTGTACCGGCAGCGACGAGCAAAATCAGCAGATGCGCGTCAATATGAAGAACGTCCAGGACGTTTCCGCCGCCGCGGACGACATTGCCCGAAGCGCGGGCCAGACCGCCGACAGAGCCGTGCATACCAAGGACAACGCCGTCCACGGTATGGATGTCGTCACTCGCTGCGCGCAGTCCATGAGCCGGGTCTTTGAACTCGCCGAACAGCAGTACGAGAACCTGCGCAGGCTGGGGCAGATGGCCGACAGCATCAGCGGCATTATGAGCGTGATCGTGGATATTGCCGATCAGACCAACCTGCTGGCCCTCAATGCGGCCATCGAGGCGGCCCGCGCCGGGGAGGCCGGCAAGGGCTTTGCCGTCGTTGCCGACGAGGTGCGCAAGCTGGCGGAAAAGACCGTCTCGGCAACGTCCACGGTCGGCGACAAGATTTCGGGCATCCAGAAGGCCATCCACGATAATGTGGCCTCCATGCAGCTGGCGCACGATGCCGTCAGGGAGTCCGACGATCTGGCGCAGCAGTCCGGCAAGGCGCTGGAAACCATTCTTGACGACGCCGAGCAGAGTCTGCGCGACGCCTCGCAGATCGCCGCCGCCGCCCAGCAGCAGCGCAGCGTCGTCGGCGCTGCCTCCGACGGCATGGCCCACGTGCGGGAAATCGCGGACAAGAACTTCGAGGAAATGCACGAAGCCGCCGAAAAGGTACGCGCTCTTGCGTCCATGTCGCAGGAGCTCAAGCAGCTGATCGAACGCCTCCGGCATTAAAGCGTGTTGACACTCAATCTTCCGGGGGAAGGCCCCCCCTTGGCTGGCGCGCAAGGCGGTTTCTTTCCCCGTCCCCCCATCCTTCCCCCAGCGCGCTTTTATCTGAAAAATGACCAATGCGGAGACTCAGGCGTTCGGGAGTGGCAACCGGCCCCGGGAATACAAAGGCGAAGGAGATGCTGTGTCGCTGCATAAGGCGGCGGCAACAGCGCCAGCCTGCCCGAAGTACGTAAAAAAAAACGCGCTTTTTTCGCAAAACGACAGGCCGTATGGTTTGAAATGCAAAGCGTTCCGGACTGAAAATACTCGAAGGGCCTTCTCTTCCAGAACAGGTCCATACGCATAAAACACAGAAGAAGGCCTCCTTTGCACAGCGGCAAAGGAGGCCTTCTTTTCTTCCTGTAACACAGTCACTTCCCGGGGCTTACGACTCCGGCAGTTTGCCCGGCTTCACCCCCGCAGGCCAGAAATCGGAATTCCGCCGACCCTCGCCGTCCAGACACCAGCCCAGCAGCCAGCCCGCCAGCGAAAGCGTAAAGCCCACAAAAAAAGGCGGCACTCTGACCAGTGCGGGCCAGGGCATGGACAGCACGGCAAACTGTCGATCCGTCATCAGATACCAGAGCAGGCACCCGGCAAAACCGGCCGCGCAGCTGTACCAGGCCGCCAGACGGCTGCGCTTGCCGAAGCGTACCAGCGCCACATAGCACACCAGCACCGTAGACCCGACAATACTCCAGCTTGTGGTGCAGAGCATGGCGATAATCTGCCCCTTAATCTGGGCGCAGCCGCCGCTGAGCAGCACGCAGAAGACAATGCCCGCAAACCACATGCCGCGCGACGTTTTGCGTCCCGGCAAATCCTCGGCAATGGCCGCCACGGCAATATGAAAGATGGCCGTGGCCGTGGACAGCGACGCGGACACAATGGCCAGCACAAAAATCTGCAGACCAATATCCGGCAACAGCATCTTGACGAGCGCGGGCATCACGTCGTCGGGCGAAGGCACATCGGGCATGAACAGACGGGCCAGACTGGCCACATAATAGGCCCCGCCCACCAGCACGGTCAGCACCAGCATGGCCAGCGGCGTAATGCGGTTGACCTGCCGGGCGGAAGTAAGGGCAAAATGCCGCTGGATCATCTGCGGCTGCGCCCAGACGGCCACGGACGTCACAATCACCAGCGAGATGATGAACCAGCCCTGCCCGCCGTCCGCCAGCGACACAAAGCCCGTGTTGGCCACGGCCGTGGGGGGGAGTTCGGCCAGCCGGGCCATGCCTGCCAGCGGGCCGCCGACTTTATCGAACACGGCCACGGTCAGCATGCAAATCCCCACCAGCATGACGAAGCCCTGCATGGCCTCGGTATAGAGCACGCCGCGCAGGC
>CAMBWG010000177.1 GCA_945871415.1 uncultured Desulfovibrio sp. | reverse complement strand
CAGTTTGAAACGCGTCGTGTTTCAAATCGCGGAAAAAGCGCTGTTTTTCCGCTCAGTTCGGGCCGGGCGGCGCTGTGTCGCCGCTTCGTGTTTCAAACTACTTTTGCGGATTTTCCTTTTCCTGCCGCCCCATGCGGCTGGTGGGGGCCATCATGTGTTCCGGCTGAAGCAGGTCTTCCAGCTCCTCTTTTGTCATGAGGCCGCGGGCGAGAACAATGTCATAGACGGAACCACCGCTGGTCAGGGCCTCCCGGGCGATGGACGCGGAGGTTTCATAGCCGAGGCGGGGATTAAGGGCCGTCACGATGCCGATGGAGTGGCGTACCATGTCCTTGCAGCGTTCGCCGTTGGCTGTGATGTCGCGGATGCAGAGATCGACCAGCGAACGGCAGCCCGCGCCCAGACGGTGAATACCCGCAAACAGTGCGTAGGCAATGATGGGCTCCATGACATTGAGTTCCAGCTGCCCGGCTTCGGCCGCCAGCGTGACGGTAACGTCCTTGCCGATGATGTCGAAGCATATCTGATTCATGACTTCCGGCATGACGGGATTTACCTTGCCGGGCATGATGGAGGAACCCGGCTGCCGGGGCGGCAGGTTTATTTCATTGAGTCCGCAGCGCGGCCCGGAGGACAGCAGACGCAAATCGTTGCATATCTTGGATATCTTTGTTGCGCAGCGTTTCAGGACGCCGGAAAGCTGCACATAGACCCCCGTGTCCCAGGTGGCTTCCACCATATTGGTCGCCATGCTGACGGGCACGCCGGAAACCTCGCGCAGGCGGCGCGTCACCAGTTCGGCATAGCCTACGGGACTGTTGATGCCCGTGCCGATGGCCGTGGCGCCCATGTTGATTTCCGCGATGAGATTACGGGCTTCGCCCATGCGCATCATGTCTTCGGAAAGCGTTTCGGCATAGGCGGCAAATTCCATGCCCAGCGTCATGGGGACCGCATCCTGAAGCTGGGTACGGCCCATTTTAATGATGTCTTTGAACTCTTCGGCCTTGTCGGCCAGAGCGGCGCGCAGATAGTCCATGTCGCCGATAAGCTGGGTTATCTTGGTATAGAGCGCCAGACGGATGGCAGTGGGATAGGCGTCGTTGGTGGACTGGGAGCAGTTGACGTCGTTGTTGGGGTGGCAGAACTGGTACTCGCCCTTCTTGTGCCCCATGATTTCCAGCGCGCGATTGGCGACGACCTCGTTGATGTTCATGTTGCAGGACGTGCCCGCGCCGCCCTGAAAGACATCCACGGGGAACTGATCGTCAAACTTGCCCGCCACAACTTCATTGCAGGCCTGGCAGATGGCGTCGCATTTTTCCTTATCCAGCACACCCAGTTCACAGTTGGCAAGGGCAGCGGCCTTCTTCACGCAGGCCAGCGCCTGAATGAACTTGGTCTGGGAGGCAATGCTGATGCCGGAAATATGAAAATTTTCCACAGCCCGGCAGGTCTGGATACCGTAGTAGATATGGGCGGGAATTTCCATCTCGCCAAGAAAGTCATGTTCCGTTCGCGTTTCAAACATGGAGAACCTCCTTGCATGGGGAACTTGCCGCCAGCATGGCATATTTGCACATGCCGGTCGAGTGGGCTACAAGGTGAAAACCTTTCTGCCTCTGGAGGTTGTCATGCACAGAATGTCGTCCTTCTGCCTTGCGCTGCTTGTCCTGCTGGGAAGCGCGTCGCCGAGCCTTGCCGTCCGATCGTTTCAGGAAGTCTGGGACGACGCCATGCCCCTCATGAGCAAGGGGGCGGATATTGTCGCTTCCGGCCAGAATCCCGACGAACGTTCATGGGGCGAGATTCTTACCTTCCGGGATTCCAAGTTTGCGCGTCTGATGGAAGAATGCTTTGAAGTCATGGCCGATTCCTCCATTACGGGCGGTATCCGCGAGCTGGACGCCATCCGGCGGGCCAACGCCGAAAAGCGGGCAAAAATTGCGGAACTGCAGAAAAAGGCCGTGTCCGCTCCCTCGTCTTCATGGAATCCGCTGAAGGATACGCAGCAGAGCATCCGGGAAGACGTGGTGCGCATGCGGCAGGAAATCGCCGACAACGAAGCCCGTATGGAACAGCTGCGGGAAAGCACCCTTGCCGCCCTGCAGTCTCGGGGACTGCCCGTCAGCCGGGAGCAGGTGGACGCCATGCTGGGGGCCATCGACGGCAACGACACGGCGTCGGTCATGGCCGTTGCCGAGAATATCAAGGCCATTCAGGCCGCCATCGAGCAGCAGCTTTCCCAGCCCGGCGCAAGCATGGAGCTGGTACAGAGTTACACCGGCGTCTATATGATGTGCCGCAAGGTTTACGTGTATGCCATTGAGCTGGCGTTGCAGCGCATCGACGAGAGCTATCTGAAGCGTCTTGACGGCATCCGCAAGGAAGCCGAAAGCCTGCTTGCCGAAGCAAAGGCCATGATGGCCCGGGCGGGGGAAAGCGACAGAAAGATTCTTGCGGCCAATATTCCCGCCAATCAGCGCACGCTGGAAGCCGCGGATCTCTACCGGCGTTATCTGGAGCGGCAGAAGAGCCATCTGCGCGCGCTGCTCGGGGAGGCGTCCACGTCGGCAAAGGTGGCCGTCAACACCTACCGCACCGTACGCACCGGCACGGAGCTGCTGGGGCTCATGAAGCGGTCGGAAGCGGATTTTTCGGAAATTTTCAAGTTTCAGCCGCCCGCCCTGTCGCTGCTCTATGACGATCGCCTGCGGCAGGAATTTGAAAGTATTACGGAACGCCTGCGGGCGGAGTAGGGCGGCGGACGCGGCTGCCCGGAATTGTGACAATCCTGTGACAATTGTGGACAAGGGGGACAACAGTCTTATCCTGTGGAGCGTCCTGCACGGGCGTCGCGGGGCTGTGCTCACGCTTTGCTGACGCGTTCTGCCGTACAGGAAGACAGTCGGGACGGTTCCGGGCGGATCTGGCGAACTGGTCGTTCCGCCGGGGCGGAAAACAATGTTCCCCGACGCGGGAAATTTCCCGCCACAACCAAGGAGACTCACATGGGATTTCTGGATACGCTGAAAGAAAAACTGCAGGAAGGCCGCGACAAGCTGGTGCTTGAAGTGGGCCGCTTTCGCAACAGGACCTTTCTGGACGGCGTGGTTGCCGCCGCGGTCGTCATCGCCGCCGCCGACGGAAACATCAGTTCGGAAGAAAAGAAAAAGCTCTATGATTACGTGCGCATTTCCGAAGAGCTGAAATGCTTTTCGGCGCAGGAAGTGGCGGCGTCCTTCAAGGCTGTCGCCGATATGTACGACTTCGATCCCGGCATCGGCAAGGCTGAGGCCATGAAGATGATCGGCAAGCTGCGCGGCAAGGATGAACAGGCCCGGCTTGTGGTGCGCGTGGCCATCCTCATCGCCATGAGCGACGGCGTGTTCGAGGAAAGCGAAAGGAAGGCCGTGCGCGAGCTGTGCGCGGAACTCAACGTGCCCGCTTCCGATTTTGACTGTTAGAGCGTTTTGCCTTTGAAAAAGGGCAGACAGGATAATGACTCCCGCCCCGGTCGTCAGGCCGCGGGCGGGGGATTGCGTCATGCGGCCGGGGCCTTCTCCGGCCTGTGACGGCGATGTTGTGCGCGTGGCGACGGGCTGTCCTCCTTCAGAGCGGCCTGTCTTGTCGTCCTTGTTTTTCCGTTTGAAAAAATACGTGTGGGATAGCTGTGGAACATCTTGGTTTTCCTGTTGAGACAGTGATCATCTTTGTGGTCGTCGTTGCGGGGTCGCTCTTTCTCGACCTTTTCGCGCATAAAAAGGACGAAGACATCAGCCTCAGAAGCGCCTGTCTCTGGTCGCTGTTCTGGGTGGCCGTATCGGTGGCTTTTGGCGGATACCTGTATTTCCATCACGGCTCGGAGATGGCCAGCCTCTACTTTACCGGTTATGTGCTGGAAAAAGTGCTGTCCGTGGACAATCTGTTCGTGATCATGGCCGTGTTCTCGTGGTTCTCCATTCCCAATGAGTTCCGGCATCGCGTGCTGTACTGGGGCGTCGTGGGGGCCATCGTCTTCCGTGCCGTTTTTGTTGCCATCGGGGCGGGGCTGATGGCGCTCGGCCCCTTCGTGGAGCTGGTCTTTGCCGCCATGGTCGCTTACACGGCCGTGATGATGCTCAAAAAGGGTGAAGAAAAAGAGGAAATCGAAGACTACTCCTCCCACGTGGCCTGCCGCTGGGTGCGGCGCGTCTTCCCCGTCTGGCCGCGCCTGCACGGGCATGACTTCTTCCTGTCCCGGGCTCATGCGCAGGAAGAGTCCGCCCGCCTTGGTCTGACGGTGGAAGGGCTGGGCAAAAAGGCTGCCTATGTGGCGACGCCGCTGTTTATTTGTCTGGCCATCATCGAAGTGAGCGACGTCATGTTCGCCTTTGACTCGGTGCCTGCCGTCATTGCCGTGAGCCGCGAACCCCTGATCATCTATTCCGCCATGATCTTCGCCATCCTCGGCCTGCGGAGTCTCTATTTCGTGCTGGAAGCCCTGCGCCGCTATCTGGTGCATCTGGAGAAGGCCGTTGTCGTGCTGCTCTTCTTCATTGCCTTCAAGCTGCTGCTTTCCGCCGTGAAGCATATTTTCGGCGTGGGCTTTGAACTGTCGCCGCACTTCTCGCTGGCGGTGGTGCTGATCATCCTGACCATCGGCATCGTCGCCTCCTTCTTCTCCGCTCCCAAGGATGTGAAGGAATCCCGTTAGGGGCGCATACTTGTTGGGGGAAAGGGAAACCCCTCTGCTGGCGCGAGAGGTGTTTCCCTTCCCCCCAAGCCCCCTATCCCTTCCCCAGCGCGCTTTTTCCGGGAGGATAAACGGCAACAGGAAAACAGTCGTTTTCCCTGTGGCAGCCGTCCCCCGGGAATAGAGCGTTTCAACTTTGAAAAGGTAAAAAGCGAGGCGGCGGCACAGCGCCGCCCGGCCCAAAGCAAGCGGAAAAAACGCGTTTTTTCCGCGAAACGACAGGCCCTATGGTTTGAAATGCGAAGCATTTCAAACTGAAAATGCTCAAGTAGACCGGTTTGAAGCGCAACGCGTTCTTCAAACTGAAAATGTTCCAGGAAAAGCACCTGTTTTTTGCGGCCCCTGATTGCTGAAAAATCCTCCTTCTGCCGATGGCAAAAGGAGGATTTTTATTTTGTTTTTAGGGGGATACTGCAAGTTTTTAATTTATTTCAAGTGTTCTCTCTGAAAAAGCGCACTGGGGAAGGGATGGGGGGCCTGGGGGGAAGGGAAACACCTCTTGCGCGAGCAGA
>CAMBWG010000176.1 GCA_945871415.1 uncultured Desulfovibrio sp. | reverse complement strand
TGAAACGCTCTAGAGCGTTTCAAACGGAGAATGTTTCATAAAAAAGACCGGGAGCCTGCGGGGCTCCCGGTCTTTTTTATGGACAGGGGAGAGGGGCTAGCCTTCCTGCTTGACCTTGGACTTGGTCATGGCAAGGCCGATACCTTCAAAGAGTTCGAAGATGGAGAAGCCGTACCACAGAGTATAGATGACATAGAAGATCAGCATGCCGGACATGAGCCAGATATGATCCGACACCTTCACGGCGGTCACGCTGAAGAAGTTGTTGCCGGGTTCGATGGCGCGGCGGATAACCTGGTCCACCACCTGCGCTTCGGCAATCAGGCCCTGCTTTTGCAGTTCCTTGATACTGGGAGAGAGGGAATACCACCAGGCACGGGCGACCTTGAGGGCGTCCGCACCGCCGTACTTCTGGGAAACAGCGGCGTCGTCGTTGTGATAAAGACGATCCGCGTCATCGGTGGCCGAAGACAGCAGCGTACCGAGATTGCCCTGATAGCTCAGCTTGCCGTCGGCAAAGCTGGCCTGAATACCGGCCTTCTGGAAAGCCATGACGGCGGTTTCGCCCAGTTCGGGCTTCTTCAGCTTGACGTTGATAGTGACGTTGAGGGTTTCAACCTTCTTGATGCTTTCCCGCACGCTGGGGATGAAGTAGGAGGAACCCTTGGAGAGTTCGTTGAAAACGTTATCCGCGTATTGCAGGCCGGTGACGGGCTTGCCGTGTTCGTCGTGCATGACGGGCGTCAGCAGGACGCAGAACAGGACAAGGAACGAAACCAGCAGGATGGAACCCCGGATGAAGGGGCCTTTTTCATGAATGAGCATGACTACGCCTCCCCTCTGAGCTTGCCGAGATTCATAAAGAACTTGCTGAATACCCAGATTCCGAAGAAGGCGACGACGCCCCAGAAGACGACATTGCCGATTTCTTCAATCCAGTTGCAGACCGTGGGCGACCAGTCGAGCACTTCCATTTCCACAAGCTTCTTGGGCAGGGTGGCCGCACGGTTGATGAAGCCGGAGATGATGGAGATGGCATAGAAACCGCGGATGTGCACGCCCTTGACGACCTTGGTGGTCAGAGCGCCGATCTGGATGCCGAGCAGGGAGCCGAGCAGCATACCCACGGCCAGCGTGTAGAACACGTACCCGTAAATGGCATACTGGCCGATGGAAGCCAGACCGGCCGTGAAGATGATCTGCAGGATGTCCGTACCCACGGTGGTCATGGAAGACACACCGAAGATGTACACGAACATGGGGAAGGTGACGAAGCCGCCGCCCACGCCCATGATGGCCGCGAGCATGCCGACCACGGCGCCGCCGGCCGCGATGATCCAGCCGGAAATGCGACGACCGCCGGGGACGAGGTCTTCGTCAAAGGTGA
This sequence comes from uncultured Desulfovibrio sp., assembly GCA_945871415.1. Lineage (GTDB taxonomy): Bacteria > Desulfobacterota > Desulfovibrionia > Desulfovibrionales > Desulfovibrionaceae > Desulfovibrio. The sequence continues at coordinate 3,925 of CAMBWG010000176.1, read as the reverse complement.
TCATGGGCGGAATGTGCATGCCCTGCAATTTCATGGAAATGCCGGTCATGCCCACGTTGCCGCCGTGAGCGTCGTTGCTCTGGGCCGCCTTGCTGCCGCGGGTAGCCTTGAGGAAGTCAAACAGGGCGTAGAAGCCGAGGAAGCCCAGCAGCACCGCATAGATGGTGCTGATGAAGAGCTCGGACAGCAGCGGGTCGGAGTTGTACAGACCCTTGTTGATGGCGCCGCCGATGAAGGTGCCCGCGCCGGAACCCACGAGGAATGCGATAGCCAGTTTGACGGACACGTTGCCCAGCTTCTTGTGCACGGTCGTGCCCATGATGGCCTTGGCGAAGATGTGGAACAGGTCCGTACCGACGGCCAGAATACCCTTGACGCCGGCGGCCATGAGGGCGGGCGTAATGATGAAGCCGCCGCCCGCGCCGATACAGCCGGTAATCAGGCCAGCTGCCAGACCTACGGCAATGGAGGCCAGGAAGATGGTCGTCGTATAGAAGGCGGGCGCGTAGGCGGATTTGCCGCCCAGCATTTCGTGGGCTTCATAGGCTTCCGCGCCGCAGACCAGCAGAATGGGCGCGGCCAGCGCCAGCAGGATCAAAAGTTTTTTGCGGTTTTTGATGATGGATGTACTGACTTCCAGATCCCATTTGGCATAGGCCTGGGAGCTGCTCAAGAGAAAGTGGTACAAGTCTCTGCCGAAGCTCATAACTCCTCCGTTGGATTTGGCTGCCGTACCTCCCCCCGGTACGGCTTCATCACGATATTTTTTATTAGCAATAAATGTTCCATTTTGCACAATCACCAGTGTTTAGTTTAACATGTTTATTTTACTGAAAAAGTATTTTGAGCTGTTTGAGCTGCCTTTTTTGTCTGATATTAACAACTGTCAGGATTTTTTACAGCTGTCGTTTTTTTAGAGCATTTTCAGTTTGAAATGCTTTGCATTTCAAACCATACGGCCTGTCGTTTCGGGGAAAAACCGCGTTTTTTCCGTACGTTTCAATGGCAATCGTCAGGCGGCGGAGAATACGGCACGGGGAGGAGATGGGGACGGGAAAAGAAAAAGCCCTCCATTTGGAGGGCTTTTCGGAGGATGCGGATGCCGCCCCGCAGGACGGCATCCGAAAAAGAGCTTGTGCAGCCTAAGCGGGCAGCAGCCACGACAGCGGGCCGACCATGAGATAGGTCAGCACGGCAAGGATGAGGGTGAGGGCAATACTGTGGCCGATGGTGAAGCGGAAGAGCGAACCTTCCTGACCCACAGTATTGGTGGCCGCGGTTGCCACGGACAGGGACTGCGGGGAAACCATCTTGGCGAAGCAGCCGCCGGCCGCGTTGGCGGCAACGGCCAGTTCGGGGCGCATGCCCACGGCAATGGCGGTATCCTTCTGCATGCCGCTGAACAGGGCGCAGGCGGAGGTGTCCGAGCCGGTGAGGAAGACGCCCAGCCAGCCGATGATGGGCGCGAAGAAGGCAAAGTAGGCGCCCGTGCCGGTGAAGGCCAGACCCAGGGTGGAGCTCATGCCGGAGCAGTTCATCAGATAGGCCAGGCCAAGAATCATGGCGATGGTCAGGATGGGGAAGCGCAGCTGCACCAGCGTGCGGAACAGGCAGGCAACGGCGCGGTTGAAGCCGTAGCCGCGCATGAGCGGCACGGAAACGAAGCCGGAGAGCAGGATGGCGGTACCGCCGGCGGAGAGCCAGTTGAAGGTGTACTTGGCGGCATAGGGCGTGCCGTCGGGCTTGACGATGTTGCCGTCAAGACCGGGCCAGCCGAAGGCAAAGAGCGCGCCGGGGATGCCGTTGAGAATGCCCTTGAACCAGGAAAGACCCCAGAAGAACACGAAGACGGCCAGAATCAGATAGGGAGCCCAGGCGCGCAGGACGGCGCCGGTGGGATAACCCTGCGCAGAATGCTGCACGGGTTCGTCGTTTTCAAAGCGGAAGATGCTCTTGGGCTTCCAGACCTTGAGCAGGGCGATCAGCGCGATGATGGTGGCAAAGGCGGAGAAGATGTCGGGCAGGGTGGGGCCGTGGAGGTTGGATACGGCGAACTGCACGCCCGCGAAGACCACGCCGCTGACCAGAATGGCGGGCAGCACTTCCAGCATGCGCGTAAAGCCGCACATGACGGTACAGACCCACAGCGGCACGATGATGGCCAGAATGGAGAGCTGACGGCCGGCGATGGCGGTGACGGTCATCTGATCAAGGCCGGACATGGAGGCCGCCGTGATCAGCGGCACGCCGATGGCGCCGAAGGCCACGGGAGCCGTGTTGGAAAGCAGCGCGATACCCGCGCCCCAGCGGGGGGAGAAACCGAGGCCCACCAGCATGGCGGCGGCAATGGCCACGGGCGTGCCGAAACCGGCGGTGCCTTCCAGGAAGCCGGAGAAGGCGAAGGCGATGAAAAGGGCCTGCAGGCGGCGGTCGTCGGTAATGCGGGCCAGCGAGTCCTTGATGATTTCAAATTCGCCGGATTCCACCGTCATGTTGTAGACCCAGACGGCCGTGATGACGATCCAGACAATGGGGAAGAGGCCGAAGGCCGCGCCGTTGAACACGGCGTTGACGGCCAGCGTGGCGGGCATGCCCCAGACAAAGAAGGCAACCAGCAGAGCGCCTATCAGACCGAAGGCGGCGGCGACATGCCCTTTGGCCTGCCTGACGGCCAGCATGTAGAAAAGGATAATCAGAGGAATGGCTGCCGCCAGAGCGGACAACCACAAGCTACCGGCAGGTGTGTACTGCTGAGCCCAAGGCATGACGCTTCTCCCACATTGAGGATGCGGAGCCCCGCAGACGACCCCTTCGCAAGCGGGCAACTCCAGAATAGTAGAAAAATCCTACTCCGGCACAGGGAAAAAATCAATATGAGATCGAAAATATTGGAAAAGACTGGTTGAGCGATGAATCAGTGTGTCTGTCAAAAGACCTTTCCTGTACACAAAACAGACACAGGCGACGCAGTATCTCTGCGCCGCCTGTGCATCTTGGTGGAACTACGTCTTTTTTTAGAGCATGTTGCCGTTGAAAAAGACAACATGCGAGGCAGCACACAGCGCCGCCCGGCCGAAGAGAACGGAAAAAACGTATTTTTCCGCGAAACGACAGGTCGTATGGCTCGAAGCACAAAATGTTTAAAACTGAAAAGCTTTGGAGCACATGACTATAAAATATAATTTATTTCAAATAGATAGAATGACATGGCTCCTGTCTCCTCTGAAAAAGCGCGCTGGGGAAAGGATGGGGGCTTGGGGGGAAGGGAAACAACTCTCGCGCCAGCAGAGGGGTTTCCCTTCCCCCAAACTGTTGACAGGCTCTAGAGGGTCGGCATGCCGATACGGGGCAGAACGGACTCCAGCGCATGGCCCATGCGCAGCAGGGCCGCTTCGTCAAAGGCCTTGCCGATGAGCTGCATACCCACGGGCATGCGGCTGTCCGCGCCGAGACCGACGGGCAGGGCAAGACCGGGGAGGCCCGCAAGGTTGAGGGACAGGGTATAGGCGTCCATCAGGTAGCACTGCAGCGGATCGGCATTACGGCTGCCCAGAGGCCAGGCCGTGACGGGCGAAACGGGCGTGAACAGGGCGTCGCACTGGGCCAGCGCCGCATTGTATTCATCGCGGATGAGGCGGCGCACCTGCGCGGCCTTGCGGTAATAGGCGTCATAGTAGCCGGAGGAAAGCACGTAGGTGCCGAGCAGGATGCGGCGCTTGACTTCCTGCCCGAAGCCTTCGCTGCGGGAGCGCACATAAAGATCGGCAAGATTCTGCACATCGGCCGCCCGGCGACCGTAACGCACGCCGTCGAAGCGGGCGAGGTTGGAGCTGGCTTCGGCCATGGCGATGATGTAGTAGGTGGCAATGGCGGCATCGGTGTGCGGCAGACTCACTTTTACAATGCGGGCGCCGGCGCTTCCGGC
>CAMBWG010000175.1 GCA_945871415.1 uncultured Desulfovibrio sp. | reverse complement strand
CCCTGCACCATCGGCAACGGCTGGCTGCGCGTCTATAATCTGGGCATCTTCGCGCTGAGCCTGTACGACAAGCATACCGGCAAGGGCGTGCGCGTCCGCCTGGATGCCGAACGGCTGCGCGCCTACCCCGATGTGCGCTCCTGGTTCCTCAAGGAAAAAGCCAAGAAGGAACAGGATTCCGAAGCCATCGCGCGCCAGATCCGCGAAGGCGGCTTTGATATGCTCTCCTCCGCGCCCGTGCAGATCCACCCTGATATTCTCGCCCGTCAGGGCAAGGGGCCCGTCATGCGCTGTCCCGACTGCGGCGAATACTACCCCGCCCGCTTCGGCGACCGCTGCCGTCTCTGCCAGGGCAACGGTCCCTATGAGCGCTGGAACAGCTAGAGCGTTTCAACTTTGAAAAAGGTAAAATGCCCTGAAAAACAAAAGTCCCCCGGCAGGAAAAAACCTGCCGGGGGACTTTTTTGTCTGCGGAATATGGGGCTTATCCTTCAGGATTGTCCCAGATAACAATTTCAAAATTGTCGCGGCCGCCTTCCTTGACCCGATACAGGGCCTCGTCCGCAAGCAGGTACAGCTCTTCAAAGGAATGACGCGCACAGCAGAGCACGGCTCCGCAGCTGAAACTGACGTCCGGGCTTTCTCCCGCGGGTCCTTTCAGAATATCGTGCGCCCTTCTGTGCAGGGAGGCAAGCGCGCTTTCCAGACGGCTTTTCTCCAGATGCTCGCCGGAAAGGAAGACGCAGAACTCGTCCCCGCCCAGACGTCCGAGAATATCCTCTTCCCGGAAGGTGGAGCGCAGCAGCTCGGCCGTTTCCTCCAGCACCTTGTCGCCTATGGGATGCCCGAAGGTATCGTTGACGGACTTGAAGCGATCCACGTCCAGCAGCAGAAAGGCATAGGGCTGCCGGGAAGGCAGGACGGCCAGCTGATGGCGGATCATTTCCTCGGACGTCTTGCGATTGTACAGGCGCGTCAGCAAGTCGTATTCCGCTTCCTTCGCTTCGGAAATATCCTCGATGATGCCGATAAGACGCCGCGGCGATCCGCCGTCCTCCCCGCCTACGCCGGACAGTGAAAGGCGGTGCCACTGTTCCTTGCCGCTGGCCTTGTCCCGCAGACGGAAGTCGCAGGATTCGCGCGCGGCCCCCGAACGCACGTCATGTACCAGCGCCCGGATTTCTGCCAGGGCTTCGGGGGAAATATCCTTGTCGCGCAGCAGCAGCGGCCCCCAGTCCTCGCCCTCCGGCACGCGGAAGACATCCTTCTGACTGCCGCTGTAAAATGTCAGCATGCGGGATGTCACATCGTAGTCTATGACCTGCGTACTGCATTGCGTCAGGGTGTAGCGAAACATCTTTTCGGATGCCAGCAGGTTTTCAGCCTGTCGGGAAATGGTCGCGTTCTGTTCCTTCAGCAGCAGACTCAGACGGCGATTGCGCAAGGCGTCAAACAGCGTCAGGCCCACGATAAGCAGAATGGCCCCCACCAGCAGCACAAAATACAGGATGACGCCCTGCAGGGCCTTGTCCGCCGTTCTGTTGACCAGTCTGCCCAGAACCGGCTCCTCAAAGCCGACAAAGAAAATCCACGGCGCCTGAGCAAGCGTCTGATAGGAAAGATGGACGGAATCGCCCTCCAGAACATACCCGCCCGGGCCCACATCCTTGTGCAGAATGGCGGCCCGGATGACGCTCAGAATTTCCAGCCCCTGCCCCTGAATATCCGGCTCCGCGGCCTCGCGGAAAACCCGGATGCGCTGTTGTCCCGCTTCCGTGGACGCCGCCACGGGAAGACCGTTTCTGTCAAAAAGATATGTAAAACCCGCTACGCCCTGAAATGACAGGCGTTCTATCCAGCGGCTGACAATGGAGCCGTCCAGCTGCACCCCCAGAATTCCGATCACTCTCCCGTCGGAAAAGCAGGGTTCCAGTATGCAGAGTCTGTACTTGCCCGCATCATCAAAGTACGGCCCAATCAGCGAAAAATGCCCGCTCCATGCCGCATCCAGCGCCGGAGCGGCAATTCTGGAGGGAACAGTCACGCCGTACTGGAGACAGGAGCATCGCGTATCCTGAAAAAAGAAGGTTTCGACCTCGGTGGCATGCAACGCAAGGCCGGACAGCAGCTGCCCCCGCTGCTCATGATCCGCATCCCGCAGACGCTTGCCGTGCGTCGCGGCCAAATCCCGCAATTCCTGCCTGATAAAGGAAAGATGCCTGTCCACCGTATCTCTGCCGATCTGGCAGAGCGTGGACATCCCCTGCAAATGACGCGTGCGCATGGCCTCCAGAAAGGTCTGCTGCACCTTGCCATGCAGAAAGCCCATCATCAGCACAGCCGCCACGGCAAAGGCAACCGTTCCGACGATGGTGAAGGAATAAAAGCGGGAGGAGAGGAACGAATGGAGCATGGTTCTCGAAAAAAGCCTGCTTTTTAAAGCATTTTCAGTTTGAAGCGCGTTGCGTTTCAAACCATACGGCCTGTCGTTTCGCGGAAAAAGCGCTGTTTTTCCACTCGTTTCTGGCCGGGCGACGCTGTGCCGCCGCGCGTTTCACCTTTTTCAGAGGCAAAACGCTCTGGCCGTTCTGCGGCATACCTGCCGCCCGTTCCCCGTACCATACAAAAGGTAAAAAGGCAAAAACTCTCCGTCATTCCGACAGTATTGAAAAAGGCTTGACCTTAAAGCCGCTTCATACTCTACAACAGGGAAAAAGCCCTGCGGATGCCGCCGCAGGAAGACGGAGAAAACCCATGTGTACAGCTTCTGCCCTGTGTCCCCTGTGCGGACGGCATCATGCCCCCGCCGTGCCCTGCCCCGAGACGCCTCCGACCGCCTGCGCCTGTCCGGCGGCGCATGAACACGACCATCACGATCACGACCATGAGCACTGCGCCTGCGGGCACGATCATGCGCCCGCCGCCCCTCTTGATCCGCGCGCCTTCGGCGTCCCTTCCGCCACCCGCGCCGTCTATCGCATCACAAACATGGACTGCCCCGTGGAAGAAGCCCTTATCCGCAAAAAGCTCGAAGGCATGGCGGGCATTACCGGCCTGGAATTTCATCTGATGCAGCGCGTTCTGGTGGTGTCGCACTCACTGCCCGACGCCGCTCCCATTGAAGAAGCCCTGCGTGCCATCGACATGGCTCCCGAAACACTGGAAACACCCCGGGCCGCCGGTATGGCGTCGACAACCGTCATCCCGTGGCGCAGGCTGGCCGTGGCCGGCCTGCTCGCCGCCGCTTCAGAAATGGTGGAACTCTGCCGGGACTGGCACGTCTTTGCCCCCGGACTGGAAAACGGCGCTCTCTGGCTCTCCGCGCTGCCGGCCCTGCTGGCTGTGGCTCTGGGCGGTATCGGCACGTACAAAAAAGGCTGGATTGCGCTGCGCAACGGCAATCTGAACATGAACGCCCTCATGTCCGTCGCCGTTACCGGCGCGCTGCTCATCGGCCACTATCCCGAGGCCGCCATGGTCATGGTGCTGTTCAATCTCTCCGAGGCCATCGAGGCCCGCTCGCTTGAACGCGCCCGCGACGCGATCCGCACCCTTATGAATCTGGCCCCGGAAACTGCCACCGTCTGCCGCGACGGACGCTGGGAAAGTCTCTCCATTCACGACGTGCCCGTGGGCAGCCGCATCCGCGTGCGCCCCGGCGAGCGCATTCCCCTTGACGGGCAGGTCGTCGGCGGCCGCTCCGCCGTGGATCAATCGCCCATTACCGGCGAAAGCATGCCCGTTGCCAAGGCTCCCGGCGATGCCCTCTATGCCGGTTCCATCAATCAATCCGGAGAGCTCGAATATACCTCCGTTGCGCTTGCCGATGATTCCACCATTGCCCGCATCATCCGGGCCGTGGAAGAAGCACAGGCGGGCAAGGCTCCCATGCAGCGCTTTGTGGATGTCTTTGCGCGCTTCTATACGCCCGCCATCTTTACCGCCGCCCTGCTGACGGCCCTTGTGCCGCCCCTCATCTTCGGCGGCGTCTGGACGGAATGGCTGTATACCGCGCTGGTCCTGCTCGTCATCGGCTGCCCCTGCGCCCTTGTCATCTCCACGCCCGTCACCATTGTCAGCGGCATGGCCGCCGCGGCGCGGCAGGGCATTCTCGTCAAGGGCGGTCTTTACCTTGAGCAGGGCCGCCGCCTGTCCTGCCTCGCACTGGACAAAACCGGAACGATCACCCACGGCCGCCCCCGGCAAACGGACTTTCTGCCCCTGAGCGACAATCCCCGGCTGCGGGCCCTTGCCGCCGGTCTTGCCTCCCGTTCCGATCACCCCGTATCCCGGGCCATTGCTCAGCAGGCAGAGCATGACGGCATCGTGCCCGCGCCGGTCACGGACTTCGCCGCCATCCCCGGACAGGGCGTCAGCGGCACGCTGGACGGGCAGCGCTGGAGCCTCGGCAATCGCCGCATGGCCGAAGCCGTCGCCCCGCTTGCTCCGGCAATGCTGACCCGCCTTCGCGAACTGGAAAATCAGGGTAAGAGCGTTGCGCTGCTCATGGACGAAAGCGGCGTTCATGCGCTTCTGGCTGTGGCCGATACCATCAGGGACAGCAGCGTTGCCGCCCTGCGGGAACTCCGGGCTCTGGGCATAACAACCGTTATGCTGACCGGCGACAACGTCCAGGCCGCCCGGGCCATTGCCCGGCAGGCAGGCATGGACGACGTACGCGCCGAACTCCTGCCCGGCGACAAGCTCCATGCCGTTGAAGAGCTGGCGCAGCGGGGGCCCGTAGGCATGGTCGGCGACGGCATCAACGACGCCCCGGCGCTTGCCCGCGCCCACATCGGCTTTGCCATGGCCGCGGCCGGTACCGACGCCGCCATGGAAACCGCCGACGTGGCGCTCATGGACGACGATCTGCGCAAGATTCCCCGCTTCATCCGGCTTTCGCGCGGCGTTCACGCCATTCTTGTGCAGAACATCGCCGGCGCTCTCGGCATCAAGGCCCTGTTCCTTGCCCTGACCTTCATGGGACTCGGCACCATGTGGATGGCCGTCTTTGCCGATGTCGGCGCGAGTCTGCTGGTCATCGCCAACAGCCTCCGCGCCCTGCGCGCGTAGAGAGTGCCGGGGGTGTTGGGGTATAAGAATTGAGAGGGAGAGGGAAACCCTTTTGGAAAAGGGTTCCCCCTCTCCCCCTCAAACTCCCCCTCTCTCTTCCGAAAACTTTTATTCCGATCAGCGAACAGCTATCATAGCGCAAAGGCATTCCCCCGTATGACCGTCCCCCGGCGGACACAGGATCAGAGCGGGGAAAGCGCGTTTGCTCCGCTCACTTCGAGCCGGGCGGCGCTGTGCCGCCTCGCGTTTTACCT
>CAMBWG010000174.1 GCA_945871415.1 uncultured Desulfovibrio sp. | reverse complement strand
CTTACGACGACAGATTTACAGTCTGTTCCCTTTGGCCACTCGGGAACCCCTCCACGTGACGCCGTTCATGCCGGGCGGCGTCAGGTGTTTCCAAGAGGAAATATGATGGCGGCGCGGCGAAAGTCTCTGTGCGCGGCCGTTGCCGGAATATCTGTCTGGTGGAGGGGGGTGGATTTGAACCACCGAAGTCTTACGACGACAGATTTACAGTCTGTTCCCTTTGGCCACTCGGGAACCCCTCCACGTGACGCCGTTCATGCCGGGCGGCGTCAGGTGTTTCCAAGAGGAAATATGATGGCGGCGCGGCGAAAGTCTCTGTGCGCGGCCGTTGCCGGAATATCTGTCTGGTGGAGGGGGGTGGATTTGAACCACCGAAGTCTTACGACGACAGATTTACAGTCTGTTCCCTTTGGCCACTCGGGAACCCCTCCACAGGGGGACAGCCATTGCCGGCTGTTTTTTCTTTATCCAAGATGCGCCCGTTGTCAAACGTCTTCTTACGCTGCGGCATCCGGCGGAAATGTCGGCTGGAGTTTTTTTTACTTTGAAAACACTCTAGAAGAAACGCAGCAGACCGCCCGCCCAGGTGAGGCCGCTGCCGAAGGCCGTCATGAGGACGCGATCTCCGGCCCTGAGCCGTCCCTGATCATGGGCATCGCGCAGAGCCAGCGGCACGGAAGCCGACGAGGTGTTACCGTATTCCGCCACATTGGTAAAGACATGTTCGGTCGCGATATGCAGGCGGCTTCCCACCGCTTCGATGATGCGCAGATTCGCCTGATGCGGCACCAGCAGGGCGACATCGTCAATCTTCAGACCGTTACGCTCCAGAACTTCCTCGCAGATATGCGTCATCTGGCGCACGGCATGCTTGTAGACCTCGCGGCCCTGCATCTGGATGAAAAAGTGTTCGTCAACGCTGTCGCCTTTGGCATAGGCGCAGCTCGTGCCGCCGCCTACGACGATCAGCTCGTGCAGCGCGCCGTCGCTGCGGCAGATGACGTCTTCCAGCTCGGCTTCGGCCCCGTCGCTCCGGGCGTTAATCAGGCAGGCGCTGGCGCCGTCGCCGAAAAGCACGCAGGTGCTGCGATCCGTCCAGTCCACGCGCCGCGTCAGTGCCTCGGTGCAGACAAAAAGAATCTGTGCGTCGGGATCGGCCGCAAGCAGACCCCGGCAGACGGAAAGCCCGTACAGAAAACCGGAACAGGCGGCGCTGACGTCAAAGGCCATGACGGACCCGGCGCCGATCTTGCCGCCCACGAGGCAGGCTACGGAAGGGGAAATAGCGTCCGGCGTGCAGGTGGCGGCAATAATATGCGTGAGCTGTTCCGCCTTGACGCCGCATTGGGCCAGCGTTTTCTGAGCGGCTTCGACAGCCAGATCGGAAGCATTCTGATCGGCGTTCAGCTTATGCCGACGCTTGATACCGGTGCGGGAGGTGATCCATTCGTCGTTGGTGTCGACCATGGCGCTCAGATCGTCATTGGTCAGGACGGCATCAGGAACATACCCGCACAGGGCATGGATGTAGCAATTGGTCTTCATGAATGCTTCCGTCATTTATATGGCGCGGGAGAAGCGGGTCAGCTCCTCGTTGGCCAGAATGGTTTCGGCAAGACGATTGTTGGTGCCCTTGCGCACGAAAGTGCCGCCCATCTTGATGGCATTGGTCATGGCGCGCGCATTGGATCGCCCATGACAGACAATAGCCAGACTTTGCAGACCCAGCAGCGGCGCGCCGCCGATTTCGGCATAGTCTATGGTTTTGGCGAACTTTTTGAAGGCGCCCTTGGCCAGCAGACCACCCAGACTGGGCAGCAGCCCGGACGTAAACACCCGCTTGAGCATATGGATCAGCGAGGTCGCCAGGCCTTCGCTCATCTTGACGACGATATTGCCCACAAAGCCGTCGCAGACCACCACGTCCACATCGCCGGTGAAGATGTCCCGGCCTTCGGCATTGCCGATGAAGTTGAGGTTCTGCGCCATCTTCAGCAGTTCGTAGGCTTCCTTGACCTGACTGTTGCCCTTGCCTTCCTCTTCGCCGATGCTCAGCAGGCTGACACGGGGCGAGGCATAGCCCAGCAGATCGCGGGCAAAGGCGTCGCCCATGAGCCCGAACTGAAAGAGATGGTACGGCCGACAGTCCACATTGGCGCCCGCGTCAAGCACCACGACGGGGTCTTTTTCCGTCGGCAGCAGCGCGGCAAGGGCGGGGCGCTCCACACCCGGCAGGCGCCCCATGATGAACATGCCGCAAGCCACCGTTGCGCCGGAATGCCCGGCGCTGACCACGCCGTCGGCTTCGCCGTCCTTCACCAGCCGGCAGGCGACCTGAATGGAGGCGTTCTTTTTCCGGCGCAGAATGTCGGAAGGCTTTTCATTCATGTGCACCACATCGTCGGCGTGGACGATATCAAAGTGAACGTTGGCCAAGTCGAGCTTGGCCAGCTCGGCCTCCAGCTTGGGGGTGTTGCCCACAAGCCGAACGTGCAGATCGTGGAGCCGGGCGGCCTCAATGGCTCCCGGCACCACCACGGCGGGGCCGAAGTCCCCGCCCATGGCGTCCACGGCGATGATGGGGCGCGTACTCATTATTCGGCGTCGGTCTTGGCGACCACCTGACGGCCCTTGTAGCTGCCGCAGCTGGGGCAAACGCTGTGGGGCACGGTGGGTTCACCGCAGGAGCAGTAGATCACGGCAGGCACGGCCACGCGGTCATGAGAGCGGCGCATGCCCTTGCGGGAACGGGACTTTTTATTCTGCTGAACGGCCATTGCATATTCTCCTTTTCCGAGTACGGAAGCTGTAGTCGATAGTCCGCCCCTTTTCGGGGCAACGTGAGACGAAGATGCGTAGCAGATTTTCCAGTAAATGTCTAGGGGATGTCCCTCTGCATTTTCGCGGGGCTACTGCTTCCTGATTTTCAGACCGCGCAGCACGGCCATACGGGGATCGCCTTCGTCGCGGGAACAGGCGCACATACCTTCGTTCAGATTGGCGCCGCATTCGGGGCACAGCCCCTTGCAGTCCGGGCGGCAGAGGGGATTGGGCGGAAGGGCCAGCACAAACTGTTCCCAGACAATGGCGGCGACATCCAGATAGAGCGCGCCCTTTTCTTCAATGATACGGCTTTCGCCGTCAGGCTCGGTCTCTTCGGCGGGCGTATCCTCGAAATCCTCGAATTTTTCTTCGAGATGCACGGGCATGGGTTCGGCGCAGCGATTGCACGGAACCATCACGTCGCCGGAAATTTTGCCGCGTATAAGGTAACCGTTTTCCAGCGGCTGAATGCTGATATCGGCTGAAATGGGACTGGTGATACGGCAGTCCATGCCGAATTCGGCCAGCGGGCCGGTCCAGAGCGCCTGATCGTCAAGATGCAGCTCCAGACCTTCCGGGGAAAGCGCGCCAAGAGGAATGCGGGTGTCGGACATGGAGGCCACCTCGTGAAACGGAGAGCTTCTCTCCGGAAAAATATGTTGCCGGCACGGGATCGGCAGATTTGATCCGTGACAGACGTTTCTTTTTCTTCGCCTTTACGTTGGGGGGCGTCGGCTGTCAAGTCGGCTTCGCCAGAGCGTTTCACCTTTGAAAAAGGCAAAACGCGAGGCGGCGGCACAGCGTTTCAAGCTGAAAATGTCCAGAGGGTGAATCAGCGGTGGGCAAAGAGGAGCAGCAGCGCCATGCCGACAAAGATGACGCCCGCACAGCGATGCAGCAGTATCTGCGCCTTCTGGGACTGGTTGAACCGGGCCGCAATGGCTCCGCCCGCCGCTGCCACGGATGAAAAGACAAGCAGGGTCGCCAGCATGAAGATACCGCCGAACAGACCCACCTGCGCGGCGATGCTGCCGCGCGCGGGATCGCAGAACTGCGGCAGAAATGCCAGAAAGAAAAGCGTTACCTTGGGGTTGGTGACATTCATGATGATGCCGCGGCGATAAAGGGCCCCGTAGCCGAGAAAATCGACTTTGCCCGTGCCCGACAGAACCGCGCCCGCCCGGAACGACAGCCACGCCAGATAGAGCAGGTAGGCGGCCCCCGCAACCTTCAGCAGGGTAAAGGCCAGCGCGGAGGTCTGAAACAGAACCGCCACCCCCAGAGCCACCGCCGTGGTATGCACAATAAGGCCGGAGGCAAGGCCCAGCGTGGTGCAGATGCCCGCCCGCGCACCGTACAGCGCCGACTGGGAGAGAACAAAAAGAATATCCGGCCCCGGGGCCAGCGCCAGAATCACGGCCGAGCCAAAAAAGGCCAGCGCAACATCAATGGGTATCATTCCGTAAACCTGTCTGAAACCTGAACTATGATAATGTCCAGAGCATCTTCAGCTTGAAATGCTCTGCATTTCAAGCCATACGGCCTGTCGTTTCGCGGAAAAAGCGCGGTTTCTCCGCTATCTTCGGGCCGGGAATCCCGTCCGTTTTTTTGCCGCTCATGCGTCGTCTTCCGGCCTGTCCGGGAGGTTGTACAGGGCTTTCAGCTTTTGCCGGCGCGGCAGTTTTTTTAGCCGCGCCTCCAGCGACAGGGCTTCCCCCTTGTCGGCGCAGGTGCGGCATGCCACAAGCCGCACGGGACGGCGGCTGCGCGTGTAGCGTCCCCCGCCGGACAATTCCCCGTTATGCTGCCGGAGCCGACGTGCCGGCTGCGTTGTTATGCCGCAGTACAGGCTGCCATCCGCGCAGCGGACCATATAGACGAAGTACACCTGAAACACGGGCAAAGGAAAAACGCGCTAGCGAAAACCGCCGGAGAGCCATCCGGCCAGCAGAAAGGAAATTGTCCAGTTGGCGATGCGCCACAGCCAGGGACTGGCAGCCTTGCCCTCGGCGATGCGCCGGATAAGCTGCAACGTGCCGAAGGCCGCGCCTATGGCATAAAAGAAGAGGAAGCCCAGACCGGCGAGAAAGCCGAAACGGACAAGAACGACAATGAGCAGAAAAACGGTTATGGCCGGGGCATAACGCGACGCCGCGTCAAAACCGCCCATGCCTCCCATGCCGCCGCGCATGGACGTCCAGCTCCAGGTTGTGCCATGAAAGCCGCGCTGTCCTTGCGAACCGTTACCGTACGACGTTCTTTCCTCATGGCGGTATTCTTCATGGATCACTTCGGCATCGTAGACTTTTTCCCCGTCGCTTTTTGTGTGATTGTCAAATTTATGGGGAAGATGTGGATGCTGTTCCGACATGATGTCTCCTTTTGCAAGGGGATACTGCATTCCCCAGCATAACGTCAGCCCGCGGGAAATACAATGGCGCGTCCCGGCCTTCTTGCATCCGAAACGCGGGCGCGCTACAACCGGCATGGCGGGCGGAAAGCCCGCAAGGAGTTATCTATGAAGACAATGAACATGGCCG
>CAMBWG010000173.1 GCA_945871415.1 uncultured Desulfovibrio sp. | reverse complement strand
CACAATACTCCCGCCCACCGTCGCAGGCTTATGTTCAATTTGGAAAAATACCTGTTCCCCTCCCTTGGGCGAAAGGCCATAACAAGTATTGAAGCGCAAGACCTGCTGGCCATCAGTAAGCCTCTTGAAGTCGAATCGACATGGATTTCCCACAGAGTGGTGCAAATCTGCGGAAAAATCTTTCGCTACGCCATAGCCAGCGGCAAACTCAAGCATAATATCACGGCTGACCTGCGCGGCGCATTGCGTCCCATCCCCACCAGACACCATGCCGGACTGACAGACCCTCTGGAAGTAGGGAAACTGCTTCTCGATCTGGATAATTTCACAGGATTTTTCCAAACCCATTGCGCCTTGCGTCTGCTTCCCCTTACCTTTGTGCGGGCCACGGAATTACGGCGGGCGGAATGGAAGGAAATCGACTTCGAGGACAAGCTGTGGCGCATTCCGGCGGAGCGGATGAAAATGCGCACGCCCCATTATGTTCCGCTTTCAGAGCAGGCGCTTGCCATCTTCCGTTCCCTTCACGGCGTAACAGGCGAAGGGAAGTATATTTTTCCGGGCACCCGTGGCAATGGGAACGTCATCAGCCCGTCAACCATGCTGAACGCGCTTCGCTTCATGGGATACAGGAGAGACGTGATGTGCATCCACGGTTTCCGCACTATGGCCTCCACACTTCTCAACGAGCTTGGCTATAACCGGGACTGGATAGAACGCCAGCTTGCCCATCAGGAGCGGAACGGCGTCCGGGATGCGTATAACTGCGCCCAATATCTGCCGCAACGCCGGAAGATGATGCAGGAGTACGCCGACTATCTGGACACATTACGCGAAAAGGCGCGACAGGCGGCATAAAAGGCAAGACACGCCCCCGGCCCTGTTCCAGAGATTCCTCCCTGAGAGCAGGGCCGCTTTTCTTGGCTAGGATGAATTGTTATGGATTCATGAAAGATATACTGAAACCGCAATATTTCCAAAAACCTGTCAAGAAAAATTTTTGTGTCGTATTCGTTCCGGCGGGACAATATCGGACATTGCCGGAGTATGCTTTCAGCATGAAACGACAGCGCCGCAAAAAACGGTGATATACGTTGAAAAAACACTATGGAGGTTCCCCATGTCAAATCTGGAAAACGAATCCCTTTTGCGCCTGCCCCAGGTGCAAAAGGGATTCGTTTTCCAGATTTGACATGGGGAAAACGAATCCCTTTTGCGCCTGCCCCAGGTGCTGAAGATAATCCCCATCAGCAAAAGCGCGTGGTGGCAGGGCTGCCAGGATGGACGCTACCCCAAACCCATCAAGCTGGGACCGCGTACAACTGTATGGAAAGCGTCGGATATTTCGGCCTTCATGCGGCAGCTTTCCCGAAGCCCCGTTCAGGACGAAAGCAACGGAGTGAAGCAATAAAATGAATACACCATCTGACCCATTCCCAGAAGACGGCGCGACCAGGGCATGAACCTTGACCGCGCCGCTTCTTTTTGTCTCATACCCCGTCTGCGCTTCCCCATTCCCTGTTGCTGTTGCCTTCATGGGGCGGGGGCGTGTCTTCTTCGGCTTCATCCTGCTCCTTTACCGGCTCCAGGCCGGAAGCCTTGTCAAACAGAGCCTTCAACCTGGTGAGCGGAACCGATACCCCGGCATCCGCGAGCAAGTCCCGTATGTCTCGCAGCGTGTAGCCCTGCCGCATGGCCTTTTTGATGTCGTTGACCAGAAATTCCGCAACTTCCCCGCGTGTCTTTCCTGCCTCTTTCATCGGGAGACTTCGGAGTTTTTTCCGGGCGGCCTCTATCTGTTCGAGCGTGTAGCGCCGAGCCGTTGCCATAAGCATCACCTTCCTTGTCGTATTCCTTTCCGCTTACCACATTGAGGGCGTTATTCACAACTAAACTTCATGGACGGTAATGCATTGTGGAGTATTGTCGTAATACACAACAAACAAATATGGACAAATATTTTTCCTTATCTCACATTCACAGTTTGTTTTTATTTTTTAACTCAGCGTTCAAAGAAAAACAATACAGTCTTTTTGCTTTTTTCTCTGGCTTTCAAGGCAATTTTTCATCTATGCTTGCGCCAAAAGCGGAAGCACAGCGCGGGCAATGCTTCCCCCGAAGCAATGAAAGGCAGTCCCAAAGACCGTGAGGAGTTCTTCTTTACAGGATGGTAGCTGTCTGACGCCAGCTAACATCCTGCCAAAGGCTTCGCCTCTGGACTCCCGCAGAGCGTTCGGCGCTGCGCTTCTCACGCTCTCAAAAAGGCAGGAAAGGCAGATGGAAAAGCGGAAGGCGACAAGCAGATTACAGAGGCGGCGGACGCTCAGACTTACCGCCGAGGAAGAGGAGAGATTGACCCGGCAGGCCGCGACCGCCGGAATCTCCGTTTCCGAGTACATGCGGCGGCTGTTCTTCGGCGGCAGGCCCATCATCGCCAGAACGGACGACCAGACCATCCGGGAACTGCGGCGGCTTGGGGGATTGCTCAAGCATCATTTCGAGGTGGTAAAGCGGGCAGGAAATCCTGCCACTCTTTCGGAACTGGACGCCGCATTGCGGGAAATCCGGTACGCCATCGAAGCACTGAGCGAAAGACGATGATTATCAAAAAGCTCAAGCGCACCAGCTTCAAAAAGTCCAAGGCCGTCATGATCGGCGGTCTGGTGGACTACATCCTTGCAGGACACGACGACAGGGGCAAGGACAAGCTCGCCTACGCCGGAAGCAGGAATTTTCTGACAACGACCGTTGCCGCTCAGAAAAAGGAGATGATTTCCCTTGCCGAGGAATCCATCCAGAGCAAAATGCCGGTCACGCACTGGATTCTGTCATGGCAGGAAAACGAACAGCCGACCAGTGAACAGGTGGACGAAGCGGTCAGCCTTTTTCTCCGGGGAATGGGCCTTGCCGAACACCAGACAATTTACGCCCTGCACAAGAACACGGGCAATTATCACCTCCATATCGCCGTGAATCGGACGCATCCTTATACGCAGAAAGTCATCCAGCCGCACCGGGGATTCGACATCAACGAGGCGCATAAAATAATTGCGGAAATCGAACACCGACAGGGATGGGCATCACAGATGAACGCCCGCTATCGCGTCAATGAACAGGGCCATGTGGTCAAGAATCTCCAGCGGCGGGAAGGGATAAAGCCCAAGCCCAAAGCGGAAGATTTTGAAAACGCCACCGGCGAAAAATCGGCGCAGCGTATCGCGCAGGAGCGCGGTCACGCCGTCATCCAGAACGCCTCATGTTGGGAAGAGCTTCACGCCGGGCTGGATATGGTGGGGCTGCGTTTCGTGCGCAAAGGCTCCGGCGCGGTCATTTTCGTGGGTGATACGGCGGTCAAGGCATCCAGCGTGGACAGAAATTTTTCCCTGTCCAGGCTGTCCAAACGACTTGGAGAGTTCAAGCCCGGCTATTATTCAGAACGAACATTCAGCAAGCCCGCTCCAGAGCCGGTCAGTCACGTTTGTCAGGAGGAATGGCTGGAATACCAGCAGGAGAAACAGAGAGTGGCGGAAGAAAAACGCCGCGCCAGAAAGAAACGGGAGGAAGAACGGGAAGAGCTGGAACGACGGCAGCAAGAACGCCGGGAGACGGCTACAGCACATTTTGCCCGGCACGGGTTATCGGTGCTGAATATCGCCCGGCATTTTTTGAAGGAGCAAGAGAGGGAAGAAAAAACGGCGTTGCGGGACAAGCAGGATCAGCCAGAACAGAAGCAACGACTCCCGCGCTTCAAGTATTGGCTGGGCAGGCGTGATGCGTATAGCGCCAATCTCTGGCGCTTCCGCAAGCGAATAGCCCCCGGCGTGGAAGTCAGGAAGCGTACATTTCCCAAGGTCGGTACTTTGCCTTCGCCCTATGCCGCCTATCGGGAAATGGTCAAAAAGCGTTTCCCGGAAAAGATGGATGAATCACGACTGGACGCCGCTATCGCCCTGTACATGCGCTGTACCGGATACACACCACAGGAGGTAGCCAACGAATTATATAGACACACCCCCGCCCGCCCCCACGGACAAAACCGAGATGAAAGGACAGAGTACGGGCGCAGAGTGGTCGGGTACGCCTTTGGCACGGCGGGAGATATTGATATTGCCAACATCAACCCCACGCAGGAACAGATTCAGAAATTCAACCGGGAGTGCGAGGAGATGGAACAGGAGAAGATCGCGATAAATGAACGAAAAAAGGTCGAACAGGCTCGACCTGTATTCCGATTACGATGAAGGAATGATTTGCAAGCGACATGACAGCCGCCCACAGTCTTCTTAGCAACTGTGGCACAGAGATGCCGATTGCGCAAAGCGCTCTTTGAGGGGAGCGGGATATCCCATCAGACTTGATCTGACACTTCTCTCCGTCCACTGTTTTGCCTGTCCGATGAGCTGAACGTATTGTATAATGAAAAGGCGCGGTTCGAGTATCCTTCGAAACGCGCCAGCATAGCCGGATGTGAAACTGCAAAATCCACCCGGCCGCAACAAATCTGTATTTACGCCCGCTTCATTTCATTAATCAGCTGCGCCAGCCCCTGCGTTTCCCTGGCCAGTTCGGCCACGGCTTTGGCTGCTTCATGCGACGCAGCGGCAATCTGGGCGGTCATATCGTTACATTGCAGAATGGACTGGTTGATCTCCTCACTGGCGGCGGACTGCTCCTCGCTGGCCGTGGCGATGGAATTTACCTGATCCGCTGTAACTTCTGCCTCTGATACTATTTCTTTCAACGCCTGTCCGGAATCTCCGGCCAGTTTTGTGGCCTCCTTTATCACGGTAACAACCGTATCCACTGCGGCAACACTTTGTTCCGTGCTTTCCTGAATGGCCTTGATGGCCCTGCCCACATCCTGGGTGGATGCCATTGTCTTTTCAGCCAGCTTGCGCACTTCATCAGCCACCACAGCGAAACCGCGCCCGGCCTCGCCCGCGCGGGCCGCCTCAATGGCGGCATTAAGCGCCAGCAGGTTGGTCTGATCCGCAATATCAGAGATGACCCCCATAATCTGGCTTATGGCCCGCGCATGTTCATCAAGCTGCGCCATGTCGTTTTTGAGCCCCTGGGCATTTTGGTGCACGGTCTCGATACATTGCAGGGAACGCTCCACAATATGGGAGCCGGTGACTGCCTTTTCCCTGGCCTCAGCCGCTGCCGCCGAAGCGGAAGAGGCGTTTCGGGCAACCTCCTGCACGGTTGCATTCATTTCATTCATGGCTGTGGCAGCTTCCTCCAGGCGATGCGCCGTCTCACTCGCGCCACGGTCGGACTGCTCAATCTGCGCGGAAAGCTCGGTGGAAGCCGAAGACACCACAGAGCCCATTTCTTCCAGCCGATTTGCGATATCCAGAAGAACCTCGGTCTTGGCCTGCGCCTCACGCCCGGCAGCTTCGGC
>CAMBWG010000172.1 GCA_945871415.1 uncultured Desulfovibrio sp. | reverse complement strand
CCTTCTGGTGTTGAAAATGCTCAGAGAAAACCCTCTCAGCTAGTCAAGAGCCAAATTTTTTTGCAGAGCGAGGAGCGGGGCGGGGAAGGGGCCTTACTTTTGAGGGAGGTATTACAGAGCGCGGGGAGGAAGAAAGCGGCGCTGCACGGTCTGCGCATGGTCCTGCAGCCAGACATCGACGACCTGCGTCCGGTGAATGGTGTGGGTATCCATGATGAGCAGCACACGGCGTCCGGTCTGCGCCCGGAGCAGCCGATCCAGAAAGTCCACAAAGAGGGCGCTTGTCAGGCGTCCCCTGTAGAGCAGAAACTGGAGATCCCCGCGCAGGGTGAGGGCTGTAAGGGCATTGCAGGGGCCGACGCCTTCCAGATAGAGGCTTGTTTCATCCAGAAACCAGAGCGTGCGGCGCTCCCGGCTCGCCTGCTGCCGCAATCCCGGATAGGTTTCCCGCAGCCAGCTTGCGCGCTGTTCGCCGCAGGGGGCGGGCTCTTCCGGTGGCGCGCAGGCCGTCAGGCCCCAGCGCCGGAACAGGCGTCCCACGGTCCAGCGCGAGACAGTCACGCTTTTTTTCTGCCGCAGCAGAGCCGCCACCAGTTCCCGGTTCCAGAGACTTCCCGGCAGATCGTGCGTTTCCGGGCCGCGCAGGAGCCATGCGCCGATTTCCGCGGAAAACTGTGGATTATCCTCTTTCCGGCGTCCGCGCGGGCGTTCCGTCAGCGCGGCGTTGCCGTCGCGCCGGAAGGCCGCAACCCACTGGCAGACCGTTGCCCTCGCGATTCCGAAGACCGCCGCGGCCTGCGTCTGCGTCAGCTCGCCGGAAATGACGCTTTCCACAGCCTTGCGGCGCACAATGGCCAGCGCCTCCCGGCTCAGTTTGCGACCGTCTCTCATGGCAGTTTCTTTGCGGGAATTGCCGTCATGCGTCCTTATCCCCTGACGGCAGGCCGAACTTTTTCATTCGGGAGCAGAGCGTTGTGGGATTGATTTGCAACAGGGCCGCCGCACCGCGCGGGCCGTAGATGCGGTTATTGCAATAGCGCAGGGCGGCAAGAATATTGTCGCGCTGGAGCGTGCGCATCTGGCTTTCCGTAAGAATCCCGTCCGGTCTGGGGAGTGCGCCGCGGGAATGCAGACCGAGGGCGGAAAGATCCGGTTCCGCAGCCTCTTCTGAGGAGGCCAGCACGGCGCGGAGCAGGGCGTTCTTGAGTTCCCGAACATTTCCCGGCCAGTCATGGCGGCGCAGGACGCGCAGAGCCGCGGCGGAGAGGCGCAGCCGGGGTTTGTGAAAGCGTTTTTTGAAGGCGTCGAGAAAGTGTGCGGCCAGCAGGGGCAAATCTTCCATCCGTTCCCTCAGGGGCGGCATGGCGAGCGGGACAACGTTAAGCCGATAATACAGGTCTTCGCGGAAGAGCCCGCCGCGCACAAGAGATTGCAGCTCCCGCCCGGCCGCAGCCAGCAGGCGGGCCCGCACGGGCCGGGGGCGGGCGTCGCCTTCGCGGGTGTAGGCGCGATCCTGCAAGGCCTGGAGCAGCGCGGCCTGCTGAGGCAGGGGAAGCGCGTCGATGCCCGCGAGAAAGAGCGTGCCGTGCGCGGCCGCCTCAAAAAAGCCGATCTGGGCGGGCTGTTCCGCGGCGGGAGTCGCGCCGAAAAACTCCCGGGAAAAATGCTCCGGGGCAATGGCGGCGCAGTGCACCTTGACCAGCGGCCCCCCGGCGGCAAGACTCTGCGTGTGGATGGCGGCCGCGGCAACGCTCTTTCCCGTCCCGGATTCCCCGGTGATAAGCACGGGCACATCCGCGCAGGCTATCTGCCGGATACGTTCGCGCAGGGCGCGCATGGCCGGGCTTTCCCCCAGCAGCAGATCGCCGGACGGCGCGCCGCTCTCGTTTTTGAGATAGCTGTTTTCCAGTTCCAGGCGTCGCTGGAGGCGGTGCAGTTCGGCAAAACTCTGGGCATTGGCCAGAGACACGGCCAGATAGTCGGCCACAAGGCGCAGCTGCTTCAGGGCCTGCGGACTCTGGGAGCTCCGGCAGAACATGGCAAGCACGCCCAGCACCTGCCCGCGATAAAGGAGAGGCTGCCCCAGAAAGTCCCGGATATTTTCCCGCGCGATCCAGTCGGGGTCCGTGACCCAGGGCATGTCGGGAGACACGTCGCTGACGTGAAAGGCTTCTCCTGACGCCGCAATCAGACCGACTTTGCCGCAGCCGAGAGCAAATCGCCGGTGCGCACCTTCCAGCTGCGTCCAGCCGGCATCCGAAACCTGAGAGCGGCCCGCGCTGACCACCAGCCGCAGGCAGCGGCGGTGATCGCGGCAGTCGTAGAACTGGCGGCAGCTGGAACAGAGCGCGGGGTCCGCCTGTTCCTGAAGCCAGATACGGCACAGGGCCACATCCGGCAGACAGCCCAGCGTGGAGGCCACCAGATCGAAAATTTCTTCCAGTGTGCGACAGCGGGCCATGTCCAGCAGCAGATTTTGCACATCTTGCATAGGCTTCCTTCCGGCGGCGGGAACGCTGTTTCGCCCCCGCTGCGCGGATATGTAGTCGGCGCGCGCGGCAGCGTCAAGACGGGGCGTCCAGGGCCTGTTACCACTATTCGTAAGTTGTTGGGGGAAGGGAAACCCCTCATCTCTGCTGTCGATGCCCGTAAGGCTCCTGCGTCGCAACGGACACGGCCTGCGGCCGCCCGTTGGGTCGCTGCTGGCGCGAGAGGCCTATGAGAACGCCTTTTCTCGCTGCGCTCCAGGCCCCCGTCTTTTCTCCAGCGCGCTTTTTCAGGTGGACAGAAGCATACGGCCTGTTGTTTCGCGGAAAAAACGCGGTTTTTCCGCTCTCTTTGGGCCGGGCAGGCTGTGCCGCCGCCTTGCGTTTGAAACGTTCTATTATTATGTGCGGGTTTTGGGGAAGATGGGGGAGTCTGAGGGGGAAGAAACCCCTTTTTGCCGCAAGCAAAAGGGGTTTCTTCCCCCTCAAAAAACATAATGAGCCCTGAGCCTAATCGCTGCGCGGCAGCATGCGGACGCTCACCCGTCGGGTCACGGCGCGGCCCGCATCGTCAACCACGCGCAAAAGGTAGGTTCCCGGGCCGGTTTCCCATTCAAGCGTTTCTCCGGGGGCGCTTCTGCCGATGAGGCGGCCGTCGGCAAACCAGTGCAGCGTGCGGATACCGGCGTCGGCATGGGCCTGCAAAAGCAGGGTGCGACGAGGTGCTTCCGGGCGCAGGTGATAGATCAGGCCCGCTTTGGGACGGAGAATGACCGGGGCGGCTCCGGGAAGTGTTCCCTCGGGGCGGCAGCGGGGATCAAGCGGGGGAGGCGGCGCTTTGGCAATGCCTGCGGCGGCAAACATGGCGGCAAGCTCGCTGGGCCAGAATTCCTGTATCCGCATTTCCACATGCGGATCTTCGGGAGAGCAGGCCCGCAGACCGGTGCGCGTGTCCACAAGAATGGTGCGGTAGATGCCTGTGGGACGAATGGGTGACACGCCGGGAATAAACCATGTTTTCACCGTGTCGCGGCAGAGGGAGGTGTCGAGGTCGCCGGTGTCGGCGCAGACCGGCAGGCGGACGACATTCAGCCCCGGCACGGGCAGTTGCAGGGGATCATCCAGATTTTCGGACGCGGCGATGTCGGCGGCCATGCGTTGCAGCAGGGGCGCGGCCACGCGCCCTCCCACCAGCAGCGGGTTGGGGCTGTTGTCGAAGTTCCCTGTCCAGACAAGCAGCACATAGGGGCCGAAAACGCCTGCGGACCAGGCGTCGCGGAAGCCGTTGGACGTGCCCGTCTTGAGGCGCAGCGGCAGCCGCCGTCCCTGCCGGGTTCGGACGAAAAGACCGGGATGTTCCAGCATGTTCAGCGTCACGAGCGCGGCCTCAGGCGAGAGCAGCGGGCGCGGTTCCTGCGCGGCGGGTTCGTTGCGCACAAGCCGCAGCGGCCGCAGCACGCCCTTATTGGCCAGCATGGCATAAAGCTGCGCCAGTTCGCGCATGCTTGTTTCCGCGCCGCCAAGAACCAGACTCAGACCGTAGTGTTCCTCGTTTTCGGTAAACTGTACGCCGGCCGTGCGCAGAAAGCCGTACAGGCCCGGCGCGGCAAGGCGGGCGGCCAGAGTCAGTGCCGGGACGTTGCGGCTGGCGCGCAGAGCGTCGGCGGCCGCAATGGGGCCCCGGAATCCGCCGTCGAAATTTTCCGGATCATAGCCGGAAAAGCTGCGGGGCGTGTCCAGCAGCAGGGTCCGGGGATGGATCAGCCCCTGATCCAGCGCCAGCGCGTAAATAAAAGGCTTGAGCGTCGATCCGGGGGAACGACGCGCCCGAGTGCCGTCCACCTGCCCGTCGATGGCTGCGTTGCCGAAGTCCGCCGATCCCGCCAGCGCGCGTATTTCCATGCTGGGCCAGTGCAGCAGCAGCGCCGCCGCATTGTTTAAGCCGCAGGCGGCATGTTGTTCCGCAAAGCCGCGCAGGGCCCGCTCCACCTTGCGCTGGAGCCGCAGATCCAGCGTGGTCGTCACGCTGTCCGGCCCGGGGCGGGACAGCAGTTCGGCGCAGACATGCGGCGCTTCAAAGGGGAGTTCCGCAGGCGCATGCACCCGCAGGGGAGCAAGCTCCCCGTCATGGAACCAGAGCAGACGCAGACGGCGCATGGCGGCCGTAAAACGCGGGTTATCAGCCGCCGGTCTGCGCTGCGCCGGATGCTGGGGCACCGGCGTCAGGGCCAGCACCTCTTCCGGCGTCAGACGGCTTGCGGGTTTATGGAAGTAGATGCGCGCGGCCGCTTCCAGCCCTTCCACATTGCCGCCGTAGGGCGCAAGATTGAAATAGGCCTCCAGAATCTGATTTTTGCTCCAGTGATATTCCAGCAGCAGCGCCAGCAGCATCTGTTTCAGCTTGTCACCCGGTGAGCCTGTTTCCAGGTGCCAGATCAGCCGCGCGGTCTGCATGGTGATGGTAGAACCACCCATGCGCCGCCCGCCGGTAAGCATGGTCAGGGCCGCCCGGCACAGCGACAGGGGGTTGATACCGGGATGCAGGCGAAAATGACGATCCTCGTAGCGCAGCACCGTGGCCACGGCTTCGGGCGGAATATCGTCGAGACGCAGCCGCAGGCGGTATTTCTGATCCGCAGCCAGAGAAAGACGCAGCATATCCCCCTGCCGATCCAGCACAATCCGGGAAAAAGGAATGCCCTCCAGCGGCGGCGGGCAGGGCGTGCCGTACAGCCAGAGCCAGAGGCACAACAGGCCGTACAGCGTGCCTGCCGCGCATCCGGCCGCCGCAAGGACAAAGAAAGAAGGTCGCGTCATGCGTGGGCATCCTGTTTCCGGGGGTGAGGGAGTTTGTTGGAGGGAAGGACCCCCCCTTATCTCTGCTGTCGATGCCCGTAGCTTCCTTCGTCGCAACGGGCACGG
>CAMBWG010000171.1 GCA_945871415.1 uncultured Desulfovibrio sp. | reverse complement strand
AAAGGTGAAACGCGAGGCGGCGGCACAGCGCCGCCCGGCCCGAAGTGAGCGGAAAGAGCGCGGTTTTCCGTCTACTTCAGGCCCAGAATGCTTTATGGCGAAGAGCGGGAACAAAGACGGGCCGGGGCTGCTTTCCGCACTCCCGTGCGGGGCGCGCGCCCGGTCCGGGCGGTAAAAATGCGGAGAAGGGGCCTTCCCTCTTGACGACCGCTGATTTGGCGGGTATAGACACCCGATCGGGAAGTAACGGCATCGGGCCGTCAACCCCGCAAACGATTTTTTGTAGGAGCTTTCGATGATGACAGATCCTATTGCGGATATGCTCACGCGCATCCGCAACGCACATTTGGCCCTCCACAAGGAAGTGAATGTGCCGCGCTCGAAGATGAAAGAAGCGCTTGCCTCCATCCTCAAGCAGGAAGGTTACGTCGAAGACGTGGCCGTGGCTGACCGCGACATCACCATCACTCTCAAGTATCAGAAGGGCAAGGCCGCCATTTCCGGCCTGAAGCGCGTCAGCACGCCCGGCCGCCGTGTGTACGTGGGCGCTCATCAGATCCCCCGCGTGCAGAACGGTCTCGGCATTTGCATTTTGTCCACGTCCAGCGGTGTGCTGGACGGCATGACCGCCCATGAAAAGAAGGTGGGCGGCGAACTTCTGTGCGAAATCTGGTAGGGGTGCGATCATGTCTCGAATCGGCAAATTGCCTGTTGCCGTGCCCAATGGCGTCGAAGTCAAGATCGGCACGGATTTCGTGGAAGTGAAAGGCCCCAAGGGCAGCCTCAAGACGCCCGTGTGCCCGCTCATTCAGTATGAGCAGGCCGACGGCCATGTGACGCTGACCCGCAAGGAAGAAAGCCGCCAGAGCCGTTCGCAGCACGGCCTGCGCCGCACCCTGCTCGCCAACTGCATCGAAGGCGTGACCAAGGGCTTTTCCAAGCAGCTGGAAGTCATCGGCGTCGGTTACCGCGTTGCCGTGAAGGGCAATCTCATCGAGCTGTCCGTGGGCTATTCCCACCCCGTGCTCGTGGAGCTGCCCGACGGCATCAAGGCCAGCGTCGAAGGCCAGGTGCTGACCCTGAGCGGTATTGACAAGGAACTGGTGGGCGAAATGGCCGCCAAGATTCGCCGCATCCGCAAGCCTGAACCCTACAAGGGCAAGGGCATCAAATATGTGACCGAGATTATCCGCCGCAAGGTGGGCAAGTCCGGCGGCAAGAAGTAGGTGGTCGCGTCATGAAAGTTACCAAGAATGAATCCCGGTTGCGTCGCAAGGTGCGCATTCGCAAGAAGGTGAGCGGCACTGCTGAGCGCCCCCGTCTGGTGGTGTTCCGTTCCAACGCTCATATCTACGCCCAGATCATCAACGATCTTGACGGTGTGACGCTGGTTTCCGCTTCTACTCTCGCGCTTTCCAAGACCGAGCCCGGCCTGCACTGCAACAAGAGCGGCGCCGAAAGCGTAGGCAAGGAAATTGCCCGTCTGGCTAAGGAAAAGAACATCACCCGCGTGGTCTTCGACCGTAACGGGTACATCTATCACGGTCGCGTGAAAGCCGTTGCCGACGGCGCCCGCGAAGGCGGCCTGGAGTTCTAATATGCGTCAGGAAAGCACCAATACCGAAACTCAGACCAACGAACTGGGCGAAATCGAAAAGGTGGTCGCCCTGAACCGCGTGGCCAAGGTGGTCAAGGGCGGTCGTCGCTTCAGCTTCAGCGCGCTTGTCGTCGTGGGCGACGGCAAGGGCGGCGTGGGCTTCGGCCTCGGCAAGGCTCAGGAAGTGCCCGAAGCCCTGCGCAAGGCTACCGAACGCGCCCGCAAGAGCCGTGTGCGTATTCCTCTGGTGGACGGCACCCTGCCTTATGAAGTGCTGGGTCGCTTCGGCGCCGGCCGCGTGATGCTCAAGCCCGCCTCCGAAGGTACCGGCATCATCGCCGGCGGTGCCGTGCGCGCCGTCATGGAAGCCGTGGGCGTGCGCGACGTGCTCGCCAAGGCCATCGGCACCAACAACCCCCACAACGTGCTGCGCGCCACCATGCAGGGCCTCGTGTCCCTGCGCAGCGCCGAAGAGGTCTCCGACCTGCGCGGCAAAACGCTGGAAGCTCCGAGGAAGTAAGTCATGGCTGAAATTCGCGTAAAACTCATGCGTTCGCGCATCGGCACCACGCCCGCTCAGCGCCGCCTGCTTGACTCCCTGGGTCTGAAGCGCCGCGAAATGGTGAAGACGTTCAAGGACACCCCCGCCATCCGGGGCATCATTGCCAAGGTTTCGCACCTCGTGGCAGTCGTTGACTAACCGCGAGAGGAGTATAGATCATGCAACTGCACAATCTTTTCCCCTTCCCGGAAGAACGCAAGACCCGCCGTCGCGTGGGTCGCGGCTCCGGTTCCGGCCTGGGTTGCACCGCCGGCAAGGGTCATAAAGGCCAGAATGCCCGCTCCGGCGGCGGTGTCCGCCCCGGCTTCGAAGGCGGCCAGATGCCCCTGCAGCGCCGTCTGCCCAAGCACGGCTTCAAGAACTTCCTCTTCAAGGTGACCTATCAGGCGATCAATCTGGATTCCCTGCTGGCCGCTTTTGAAGGCAAGACCGAAATCACCCTCGACGACATTTACGCCCGCGGCCTGGCCCGCATGGGCAAGCCCGTCAAGGTGCTTTCGCGCGGCGAAGTGAAGAGCGCCGTGAAGGTCGAGGCGCACAAGTTCAGCGCTGCCGCTGCGGAAAAGATCCGCAACGCGGGCGGTGAAGTGTCCGAATTGGAAGCCGTTCCTGCGGCCGAGTAACCGTGATGCCGCCGTCGGCAGGGCCCGGAGGGGCTTTGCCGTCGGCGGTTTGCCGGACAAAAGCAACGAGTAGTTCATGGCAACACCTGTCAACAATCTGGCCGGTCAGGCCTCGCTGGTCAAACGGTTGGGATGGACCTTTCTGCTTCTGTGCTGCTATCGCATCGGCGTGCACATTCCCGTGCCCGGTGTGAACACCGAAGCTCTGAAAGCCTTTTTCGACAACATGTCCAACACGCTGCTGGGCATGTTCGATCTGTTTTCCGGCGGCGGCCTTTCCAATGTGTCCGTGTTTGCGCTCGGCGTCATGCCCTACATCTCCGCGTCCATCATCATGCAGCTTCTGCAGGTGGTGCTGCCGGATGTGAAACGCATGGCCAAGGAAGAAGGCCAGGCCGGGCGGCGCAAGATAACGCAGTACACGCGTTATCTGACGGTGCTGATTACCCTTGTGCAGGGTTTCGGCATTGCCGTGGGTCTGGAGTCCATGCTCAGCCCGAGCGGCGCGGCCGTGGTGTTGCATCCCGGGTGGGAATTCCGCTTCATGACGATGATCACGTTCACTGCGGGCGCGGTTCTTGTCATGTGGCTGGGCGAGCAGATTACCGAGCGCGGCATCGGCAACGGTATTTCGCTGATCATCTTCTGCGGTATTGTCGTCGGCATTCCGCGGAGCGTGATGCAGTCCATTGCCCTGCTCAAGACCGGAGCCATGGAACCCGTGGTCGCGGGCGCCGTGGTGCTGCTCATGGTGGTTGTGCTGTGCGCCATCGTCTTTGTGGAGAGCGCGCAGCGCCGCATTCCCATCAGCTATGCCAAGCGTCAGATTGGCCGGAAGATGATGGGCGGGCAGAATACTCATCTGCCCCTGCGTCTCAATACGGCAGGCGTCATTCCGCCCATTTTCGCTTCCTCGCTGCTGCTGTTCCCGGCGACCATCGGCCAGTTTTCGTCCACTGAGTATGTCAAGCTCGTGGCCGATTTCTTCTCGCCGCATGGCATCATGTACAATGTTATCTATGTGGCCCTGATTGTCTTCTTCTGCTACTTCTATACGGCCATCATCTTTGATCCCAAAGACATGGCGGAGAACCTGAAGAAGAACGGCGGCTTCATCCCGGGCATCCGTCCCGGCGAGCGGACGCAGGAATACATCGACGGCGTGCTGTCGCGTCTGACCCTTTCGGGCGCGGTCTATATCTCGCTGGTGTCCCTGCTGCCCATGCTGCTGATCGCCAAGTTCAACGTGCCGTTCTATTTTGGCGGCACCAGCTTGCTGATTCTTGTCGGGGTTGCTATCGACTTCCGTAACCAGATCGAATCGCACATGATTTCCAGCCAGTACGAGGGCCTGATGAACAAGGCCCGCAAGACCGGGCGCATGTAGCGAGGAGAGTATCATGAAAAAATACCACGGCGCATTCATCAAGAACGAGCGGGAAATCGCGTGCCTGCGCGAAGCCAACCGGATGGTGGCCAATATCCTGGACGCCATCGGCGACGTGGTCGCGCCGGGTCTCACGACTCAGCGTTTTGAGGAAATCGCGCGCGACATGTGCGCGACCTACAATGTGAAACCGGCCTTTCTGGGCTATTGCGGCTATCCCTATGCCACCTGCTGCTCGGTGAACGAGCAGGTTGTGCACGGTTTTCCCTCTTCGCGGCTGCTTCAGGAGGGGGATATCGTGAGCGTGGACATGGGCGTCGTGTTCGAGGGTTTCGTGGGCGATGCGGCCCGCACCTTTCCTGTGGGCGAGGTGAGTGAGGAAGCCCGTCGACTGATGCAGGTGACGGAAGAAAGTCTCTACATCGGCATCGACAAGGCGCGCGCCGGCAACGATGTGTACGACATCGGCGCGGCGGTGCAGGAATACGTGGAAGCCGCCGGTTTCAATGTGGTGCGTCGGTTCGTGGGCCACGGCGTTGGCGCGCGGATGCACGAAAAGCCGGAGGTGCCCAACTTCAAGCCCGGCATGCGCGGGCTGACGTTGCAGAACGGCATGGTCATTGCCATTGAACCGATGGTGACCGCCGGGACGTACGAAGTGGACATCCTGCCGGACAAGTGGACCGCGGTGACGCGGGACGGCAAATGGGCCGCCCACTTTGAGCACAGCGTCGCCATTACTCACGACGGCCCCAGGATTCTGAGCATATCGGATCGCGGGCTGAACCGGCACACAGTGTAAAAAAAGAACGGCGGCGCAAGGCCGCTTGGTTGACAGACGATTCAAAGATGGATATGGGTTTCTGTTCCCGCTCGCTATGCCGGGGGGAACAGCCGTCAAAACCGGGTGTCTGTTGTCCGGCCGGGCGACGGCAAACCGGTCAGGCAGGGAAGCGCCTGCCGCCCATACATGGAGACGCGATATGAAAGTCAGACCTTCCGTCAAAAAGATATGCCCCAAGTGCAAGGTGATCCGGCGCAAGGGCGTGCTTCGTGTGATTTGCGAAAACCCCCGGCACAAGCAACGCCAGGGCTAACTGGTCAGGAGACGAACTGTGGCGAGAATAGCTGGTGTTGATTTGCCCCGCGGCAAACGGGTGGACATTGCGCTCACCTATATTTACGGCATTGGCCGGACGACGGCCCTCAAGATCCTGGACACCACCGGTGTGAACTGGGAACGCAACATTGACGATCTTTCCGCTGACGAAGTG
>CAMBWG010000170.1 GCA_945871415.1 uncultured Desulfovibrio sp. | reverse complement strand
GAGGTCTGGAGACGCTGCCAGGTACGGAGCATGCCGGGATTGTTCAGCTGCCTGATTTTGGGCTCGAGACGGTAGACGGCCTCGATGGCGTCGTGCTGCATGTCGTTGCCCAGCCATGCGGTAAGGTCGCGTTCGGCGTCGGCCCAGGACATGAAGTTGTGCACGTCGAGTTCCGCGACGGGCTCGTAACGGGCCGCGGCTTCGGAGGGCGTGACGAAGCCGAAACCGGGCAGACGCAGGATGTAGTCCGGCAGAGCTTCCATGAACTGGAAGATACCGGTGGTTTCCCACTGATGCTCGCCGAAGGTTTCGTAGTCCATGAACAGATTGATGATATTGCCGGAAGCCACGGCGGCCTGCGCCCAGTTGGTGAACTTGTCCGCCGTGAGGGGGAACTCGGGCCACTGATGGTTGGAGAAACGAAAGGCGATATCGTCGGAAAGACTGTAGTTTTTAAGCAGCAGTTTGAGCTTTTGGCAGCCCGCGGGCCGGTAGAGGAAGTTGGGACTGCGCCAGCCGAGGACGTGATCCGCGCCTTCGGCGAGAATGGCCTTGTAGCCCATGTCTTCCACGGTGCGGGCGAGGGCGTTGTTGTAGATCAGCTCGGTATTGCGGAAGACCACCGGCCGCACGCCGAACAGCTCCTCGATGCGGTCGTCGTGCTGCCGCACCTGCGCGCGAAATTCCTCCGGCGAATAGAGGAAGGACAGAGAATGCGAGTAGGTTTCGGACAGCATCTCCACGCAGCCCGTGGCCATGAGCTCCCGGTAACTCTGGATGACTTCGGGGGCGTAGGCCTCGAACTGATCCAGCGCCGTGCCGGAAATGGAGAAACTGACTTTAAAGCGCCCTTCATGCCGTTTGATGAGCTTGAGGAGCAGGGCGTTCATGGGCAGATAGCACTTGCGGGCCACCTTGAGCAGAATGCCGCAGTTGGCGTCCTCGTCTTCGTAGAAGGGGCTCTGCCCGATGTCGAAAAAGGTATAATGGCGCAGACGGTAGGGCTGATGCACCTGAAAATAGAAACATATGGCGGACATGGTTTATCTTCTCCCGGCGATGAGGCGATCGTAGGCGGCGCGCAGCTTGACGGCGGCGTTTTCCCAGCGGATGTTTTTCAGTTCTTCGCGGCAGTTGCGTACTTCTTCCGCCGCCAGTACGGGATAACTCAACAGGG
The DNA here is from genome assembly GCA_945871415.1 of uncultured Desulfovibrio sp. Taxonomy (GTDB): domain Bacteria; phylum Desulfobacterota; class Desulfovibrionia; order Desulfovibrionales; family Desulfovibrionaceae; genus Desulfovibrio. The sequence goes on along the minus strand of CAMBWG010000170.1, from coordinate 4,326 downwards.
CGCAGATTTTGTTGGCCATTTCCCGCACGTCCCAGAAATCGACCTTGATGGCGTTGCGCAGCACCTCCACCACGCCGGACTGTCGCGAGACCAGCACGGGCACGTCGCAGGCCATGGCCTCCAGCGGCGCAATGCCGAAGGGCTCGGACACGCTCGGCATGACGTAGAGATCGCTCATGGCGTACATGCGGTCCACGTCCCGGTTGCGCAGAAAGCCCGTGAAGTGAAAGCGGCTGCCCATGCGCAGCTGCGCCACGCGCCGCACCATGTTGGGCAGCATGTCGCCGCTGCCCGCCATGATGAAGCGCGTTTCGGGCAGACGATCCAGCACGAGCCGGGCGGCCTCCACAAAGTAGTCGGGGCCTTTCTGATAGGTGACGCGCCCCATGAAGAGTACGCGCTTTTCCTTCTTGCAGAGAGCGGGAACGGGATAGGCGCGGTCAATGTCGCTGCGTTCCACGGCATTGTGGATGACTTCGATTTTGTCGCCCGGAATGCCGTAGAATTCCATGATTTCCTGCCGGGTGTAGGCGCTGACGGCCACCACCAGATCGGCGGCTTCCATACCCATGCGTTCGAGGTTGGCAATGGCGGCGTTGACGTTGTCGCCGCTGCGGTCGTGTTCCAGCGCGTGAGAATGGGCCACCAGCGGCTTGCCGGTGAGCTGTTTGACAAGGATGCCCGCGGGATAGGTCATCCAGTCGTGCACGTGGATGACGTCGAAATCCGTTTCCAGGGCAATGGCGGCGGCGGCGCGGGCATAACGCCAGACTTCGGCCATGAGATCGGGGCCGTAGCCGCCGCGCAGCTCCACGCTGTCTTCGCCTGCGACAGTGCGGACGGATTCGGATACTTCCTTTTCCTGCCGGGAAAAGAGCACGGAGCGGAAGCCGGGGTCTTCACGACGCATGCCAAGGCGGCGTTCCAGCTCGGCTATTTCCTGCTCATAGCTGCGCGAGGTCAGATAGGGGCGCAGGGGCGAATCCACGTGCCGTATGCGGATGCGTTCCCACCATTCCTCCTCGCTCACGTCCCGGGGCAGGCCCAGGGAACACAGGCTTTCCCGCCACAGGGTATGCAGACGGGTGTCTTTGCGGGTTTCCTGCGTGATGCGGGGAACCCGCCTTCCCGAGGCCGACCAGACGTCCAGCCCCTGCTGCACGTGCATGGGTTTGTTGCCCTCAAGGGTGCGGGGCAGCACAAAGATGACTTCCGTTCCCTTGCGGGCCAGCGCCGTGGTCATGCCCTTGCAGGCCGTGCCCAGACCGCCGCTCTTGAATGGCGGGAACTCCCAGCCGAACATGAGGACGCGCATCTAGTTCCCTCCTTGTCCCAGGCCCGCTTCCCAGCGGGCGTAGACGTCCGGGGCGGCCTGCTCCAGCGTGCGCAGCAGACGCAGACTTTCCGCCACGCTCCAGGCCTGCGCAATGCAGCCGTCGGGGCGGTGCGGCGGGTCGCCGTCGAAAATCTCGGAAATGGAGCCGACGCCGGCCTCGGCCAGATGTCGGGTGAAGAGCGGCGTCAGGGTCTGGAGCAGGGCGTCAGCCGCGCCCGCTTCGTCCCATGCGGCGCGCAGCAGGGCGTCGCCGTAGGCTCCGAGCAGCCATGTCCAGACGGTGCCCTGATGATAGGCGCCGTCGCGTTCCGCCGGGCCGCCCTCGTACAGGGAATGATAGTCCGGGGCGCTGGGGGCCAGCGTGCGCAGACCGTAGGGCGTGAGCAGGCATTGCCGCACGCGGGACACCACGGCCGCGTAATTGTCCTCTTCCAGAACGGGGTAGGGCAGGGATACGGCAAACAGCTGATTGGGCCGCACGCGCACGTCCTTTTCGCCGTCGCGCCAGACATCGGCCAGATAGTCCCCGCGGAAGTCGTGCACCCAGTAGCGATGGGTGAAGACCACGCGCATACGGCGGCGCAGGTTTTCGTTGTCGTGCCAGTTGCGGGCGTCGATTTTGCGGGCCAGCCAGTCCGCAAAGGCAAGGGCGTTGTACCACAGGGCGCTGATTTCCACGGGCTGACCGTGGCGCGGCGTGACCGGGCGGCCGTTGACCGTTGCATCCATCCAGGTGAGCTGCGTGCCTGCGTCGCCCACATTAAGAAAGCCTTCCACATCCGTATGCACAAAGGGCACGCGCCCCTGTCCGTAGGCTTCCACAATCTGGCGGATGGCGGGCCAGCAGTACTGCCGCACAAAGGGCAGGCTTTCGGGATCGGCCCGCAGCAGCATCTGCACGGCCCAGACGTACCACAGGGAGGCGTCCACGGAATTATAGGCATGATTGCCGTCCGGCAGCAGCAGATTGGGAATCAGCCCGTCGCGCGCGGCCTGTCCCATGCGGGCCAGCAGGGCCTCGCCCTCGCGGCGGCGTCCCGCATAGAAGGTCAGACCCGGCAGGGCGATGAGCGTGTCGCGTCCCCATGCGCCGAACCAGTGGTAGCCCGCAACGACGGAATCGGGCGTGCCGCCGTACTTCTGTTCAATATCCGCCGCTTCGGGCGTGGCGGGCGCGGGGCGCGCGCCGTCCGAGGGCATACGCACAAGAAAGCGCCTGCCCTCAAGCGCCAGATAGCGTTGCAGCGTATCGGCCTGTTCCGTTTCCTGAAGGCGCAGAGCGGCGGCCTGCTCCCAGAGCGAACCGATTTCCCGGCGGCCGTGTTCTTTTTGCAGACTCTCCGTGGACGCGGTGAAGTAGACGGCCTCGCCGGGCCTGACCGCGATTTCAAACACGCCGGGCATGATCAGATCTTCCTGCCAGGCGAAACCGCGTTCCTGTTCCACCAGATATTCAATGGTGCGGTACCAGTCCGGCGCGGGCGTGTAGGCGCTGTCGCCTTCCACCTGCAGGAAAAGTTCCGGCAGTTCGGGATTGGGGCGCACCGAGGCCCCGAACAGCGTTGCCGACGAGCGCATGTCCACGTCGCCGCTTTCGCGGCGCACGGTGTGCATGTTGCGGCAGGCCAGCAGGGGCTTGAGGCGCAGGGTCAGCGGCGGCACGTCCGGGCTGTCGCATTCGACCAGATAACGGACAAGCAGCACATGCCGCCCGGGCAGCAGCATGATTTCACGCGTCAGAAAGACGTCTCCGAAGCGGTAGCGGTGGCGGGGCCACGGGCCGGGCTGCGCTTCCTGCATGTATTCATGCCCGCGGGGATGGTAGACACCCGGATGCTTGCGGCAGGAAATGAAAAACTCGCGTCCCGCCATGCAGATGGATTCTTCCAGCGTGGACAGCAGTACGTGCCGTCCTGCCGGGCGGGCCAGCTCCGTGACGAAAAGGCCGTGATACTTGCGCGTGTTGCAGCAGACAAGAGAACTGGAGGCATAGTCGCCGAGCCCGTTGGTTTCCAGCCATTCCCGCCGCAGCACGCGGCGCAGGTTCTGGCAGCTCGGCCTGTCGTAATGAAATTTCATGGCGCGCCCTCCGGGGGCCGTATCAGCTCTTTTGCATGATGGGGATGGAACGCCGTTGTCCCGCGTCATCCCGCGTTGTCCGGCGCTGCGCTGTCCCTCGCGGGGAAGTGTGGCGGACAACACGGGCGGGGAGACGTCCTTCTTGTGTCACTCTTGTGAAAAATGTTTTTTTGAGGGCCTCGCTTTCATAAAAAAAGGGCGCGGGCAATGGCGGCATCGCGGCGCGACCTCCCGGCTGTGCGCGTCGAGAGGTGCATCGCAGCGAGTGAACCGAGAATGCCGGCGCCCCGGGGAAGAGGGGAACATGACTGCCAAAGAACCAGAGTCCGCCCGAACCCGGACGGGAAATTTGCGGTTTGAAATGCAAGGCGTTTCAAACTGAGAAGGCTTATGTACCGGCGCGAAAAGTCGCGCCGCGCGCCGTTCGGAAGCCGGAAAGTCCGACGGCGTACAAAGGCTTTTTCTTTTTTCCTAGAGTGATTCAGGAACTTTGTCCAGAGGGGCACAAGAAAAGCAAAGAGGGCTGTGCAAAAGGGAAGTGCCGGGGAGGCGCGGGCTGTTTCGGGTATGATGCCGGAGAAAATCCCCACGTTTTCAAGGGGTTTTCTTTTCGCTTTCCGCAAAGAGCCTGCCGGGAACGCGCACGCCGCGTCGCGGCGGCTTCTTTTGCCTGCCGCAAAAGAAGTCACGGTATTTCAGGGGAGTGGAAAAAGTAAGATTTTTTTGTGGGGAAATAGCGAGAGGAGGGGGCGTGCGCCCTTTCGGGCGGCGGGTCGCCTGCCCGGCGCGGGGCATGGGGTGAGAGGGGGAGGGGCTTTCTTACTCTGCTTTTTTTCTTCTTCTTTGAATAGCGGCTGCTGCCCGGCATGGGCGGCAGGTCGCCTGCCCGGCGCGGGGCATGGGGTGAGAGG
>CAMBWG010000169.1 GCA_945871415.1 uncultured Desulfovibrio sp. | reverse complement strand
GCCTTGTCAAGGCAGGAGGGGGCGGGCAATCTTCAAAGAAGGAAGCTGTTTTAATCAAAAAACACGTATTTTTTGCATGCCTCCGCGGGACGGTGACTGGAGAAGAAAAGACAGCTTGGCCGGGCCTCACCCTCCAGAAGAAAGCACGCTGGGGAAGGGATGGTTTTTCCCTTCCCCCTGGATAACCAGAGCGTTTCAACTTTGAAAAAGGTGAAACGCTCTAAACCAGTCCTCTGCAGCTCTATCCCCAGACGGAACGGCCTATATTAAAGGCAACGACCGAAACGGCATAGGCCAGCGCCGTATTGAAGAAAATGCTGAAGGCAAGCCAGCGCCAGCCTCCGGCTTCCTGCTGAATGACGACCAGCGACACGAAGCAGGGGGAGTACAGCAGCACAAAGAGCATCAGGGAAAGAGCCGTCGCCTTGCCCCAGGACGAAGACTTCTGCAGGAGCTCAGCCAGCGGCGCGGCGTCTTCGGGGTCCTGCTCACCCAGGGAATAGGCCGTGCCCATAGTGGCGACCACGGCTTCCTTGGCGGCAATCCCTGCCAGCAGAGCAATGTCCGTGCGCCAGTCAAAACCGGCGGGCGCGGTCACGGGCTCAATCATCTTGCCGAGGCGGCCGGCGTAGGAGTGGGCCAGCTCAGCGCCGCCAAGTTCTTCCTGAACTTTGGCAAGCTCCGCTTCCAGCGGTTCGCGGGCGGCGTCGCCCTCGGGCAGACTTTCTATACGGCTCTGCAGACTCTCAATCTGGCTTGTAAAGGGCGCGGCCTGTTCTTCGGGCAGTTCGGGATACTTGAGCCCGGCCCAGATGACAATGGAAATGGCCACAAGCACGGTACCGGCCTTCTTGAGATACATCCACGTGCGTTCCCAGCAGTGCAGCAGCATGCTGAAGAAGGTAGGCATGCGGTACGGCGGCAGCTCCATGACAAAGGGCGTCGCCTGTCCGCGAATGATGGTGGAGCGCAGCAGCCGCGCCACCAGCAGGGCAAAAACCCAGCCGGAGAGCATGACAAGGAAGGTCACAGTCGGCGCATCGTCGCCAAAGAAGGCCCCGGCCAGCAGCAGAAAGACAGGCAGCTTGGCCCCGCACGCCATATAGGGCAGAGTCAGCAGCGTTGCCAGCTTTTCCTTGGGGCTGCGCAGGGTGCGCGTGGCCATGGCGCCGGGAATGGCGCAACCGCCGGCAATACCTCCGGAAATAATATAGGGCATGACGGACGCCCCGTGCAGGCCGAACATACGGAAGAGGCGGTCCATCATATAGGCCACGCGGGCCATGTAGCCGCTGTCTTCCAGGAAGGCAATCAGGGCAAACATGATGGCAATCAGCGGCACAAAGCTGACAACGCCGCCGACGCCGCCGATAATGCCGTCAACCACCAGCGACTGCACCGGCCCTTCGGGAATGAGCCGTGTCATCAGTTCGCCCAGGGCGGCAAAACCATCCTCTACCCAGCCCTGAGGATACGCGCCAAGGGTGAACGTCACCCAGAACATGGCATACAGGACACCCAGCATCAGCACCGGCCCGAAAAAGGCGTGCGTCAGAACTCTGTCTATGCTGTCGGAGATGGCCAGCCGGTCCCGTCCGGGTTCCTGCCGCATGATGCCGTCGCGCAGCAGCCCGCGGATAAAGCCGTAGCGGCAATCCGTAATATAAGATTCCATGCTCACATGCAGGGTGTCGCGGATGTGATCGGCCACCTTGCGGCATTCCTCTTCCACTTCGGTGAACAAGGCAATATTGGCTTCGCGCACCTGCTGGCGCACTTCCTTATCACCTTCCATGAGCTTGATGGCCGTCCAGCGGGGGCTGTACCGTTCCGTCAGCACGCCCTTTCCGGCAATCTTCTTTTCAATGCTGTTGAGAGCCAGATCCGTATCGCTGCCGTAATTGACATACAACGGCTCGCGCGGTCCCGCGGCAGCAAGGCGGATGGCCTCGCCAAGAGCGGTTTGCAGGCCCTCGCCGGACTTGGCCACCATGGGCACCACCGGCACGCCCAGCAGGCCGGAAAGACGGTTGACGTCGATATGCAGCCCAGCGGCGCGGGCTTCGTCCATCATGTTGCAGCCCAGCACCACGGGAAGCCCCATTTCCAGCATCTGCACCGTAAGCAGCAGATTACGTTCAAGGGCCGACGCGTCCACGACATTGATGACGGCCTGCACGTTGTTGGCCGAAAGCTCGGCCCGCGCCACCAGCTCTTCCATGGAATAGGCCGTCAGCGAATAGGTACCGGGCAGGTCCACCAGCACGGCCTCATCCTGACCGTGTCGCACCTGCCCTTCCTTACGATCCACAGTGACGCCGGGATAATTGCCCACATGCTGGCGCGCCCCGGTATAAGCGTTAAAGACCGTGGTTTTGCCGCAGTTGGGATTACCCGCCAGGGCAATACGCAGCTTCCCCGCGCGGGGATGGCTGGCCTCTTCAAACTGGATTACCGCACTCATGCTCTCTACCGCTCCTGATCCTTCAGATATCCTGCGCGCCTGCCGATATAGGCGCATTTTCAAAAAATGAAATTGAATTTCTCTACTTTGAAAAGTTGTATTCGCCGCTGCCCGGGCTGTCAAGAATAAACGCCTTGCAGCGCACATCTTTCTCCAGGCACCGCTCGTGTTGCCCACATGCCGGGGCCCCACCGTGCCCGCACACTTTTCGGACAGCCATCTTTATCAAAAATGAAATCCAATTTCTTTAATTCTTGCAAGACGTAGCCCCTTTCCGAACCACTGTCAAGACGCATGCCGGCAGAGGCATTCTTTCAAGCTGGAAACACCGCAGGAATGCACCAGACTTATGGGAATGTTACGGGCACGGGCATGCTGCATGGCCTTTCGTCTGGCTTCATGGGAAATCTTGTTGGTAAAGACGATAATGGCGTCCGGCGTGCCGATTTTGTCTTCGAAGTTGCGTTCATTGCGGTGAATGCACTTGAGAGTCGCACCCCCCTCGCGGGCTGCCGCGATATATTCTTTCTTCAACCTGTCCATACCGCCGATCAACGTCACGCACATGCTTGCCTCCGTGGTATTTTGCCGTGCGGCCCCGGGCACACGCAACAATAAAAGGGAGCCGCACGACAAGGGAAACTGACAAACTCAGAATAATTGAAAACGATTTTCAAAGTCAAGAAAATTTTCTCAAACAAAGCGCTTTGCCACTGGAAAGGATGAAATACGAGGCGGCGGCACAGCGCTGTCCTGCCAAAAGTCAGCGGAAAAACAGCGTTTTTTCGTGAACCGACAGGCCGTATGGTTTGAAGCGCAACACGTTTCCAACTTAAAATGCTCTAGTGTCAACACCCCTGGAGAAAAGCCCGCACAAGGCAAACCAGACCAGCCACGCCGATAATGCTCAGAAGGACCCGCTGAAAGGCCTTTTGCGGTATACGCTTAGCCACCGGAAAGGCCAGCAGCGTTCCCAGTATGACGCCCGGCGCGCCGACCAGAGCATATCCCAGAACCTCCGGCGTATAGAAACCGGTCCAGGCCTGCAAAATAACGGTAAATGTGCCGCGAATGACGAAAAAAACTCCCAGTGTCCCAAGAAAGACACGCGGTTCCCACCCCATATACAGGCCGTAAGCTCCGATGGGCGGCCCGTCAAAGGAAATGGCCGTGCCCAGCAGTCCGGCGCCGAAGCCCGCCGACGCCCCCAGAAGACGCGGATAACGCATGACACCGTGTACACGGAAAGTTTTCTGCCAGTAGACATAGTAGATCAGCAGCAGCCCTACGGCCCCCTGCAACACGGCCCCGGAACAAATTTGCAGAATATACAGTCCGGCAAAGGAGCCCGGAATGGACCCCGCCAGCATGGGCAAAAGCGCGCTGCCGCGACAGTGGCGGCAGTGCATGGCCGCCAGACAGCCATCCATGACCACATTGAGAGCACAGGTAAGGGGGATGAGCTGATGCACGGGAATAAAGAGCGCCAGCAGAGGAAAGGCCACCATAGCCCCTCCGATGCCGCTGACGCCGGAGACGAAGCCGCCCGCGAGCCAGGCCCCAAAAACGCAGACATTATAAATATCAGGCATCCATTTGCTCCCGGAGAGTCCGTTGGTATTTCGTCAGCGAACCGAACGGACACCCCATCAGGCATTCATAAAACGTTTCACCTTTTTTCAAAGGTGAGACGCTTTAATGGCCACAGGCACGACGTTTCCACAATCTTTTGATTTGAAGTGCCGCACGCGGTATGCGCGGCGGTTTTGGGAGTCTGTCGGTCTGTGACGTATTAGTTTTCATAATGTTGTTTATGAGATTAATTGCCGAACTAAAAAAGACGTTTTTCCCGATATCCTGAATACTCAGGCCGCCGCGAAAAACGCCTCGAACCTCCGCCGCTCCGGTGCAGCCCCATGCCCCGGGCATGCCGTGCCCGAAAAATTTCTCCGGCACGACATACCCGAGCGATTATAGAGCATTTTCAGTTTGCAACGCTTCGCATTTCAAACCATACGCCCTGTCGTTTCGCGGGAAAAGCGCGCTTTCTCCCCTCACTTCGGGCCGGGCGGCGCTATAGCGCCTCGCGTTTTACCGTTCAAAGGTGAAACGCTCTAAAACATTACACCCAGTGCCGGATGAAATCAGCGGCAGGCCGCCCGGCATCAAGATGCTGCAACAGCGCGCTGCCGAAGACGACCGCATCAGGGCGGGCATCCTTGTGCAGGGCGTCAAGCTGAGCCGGGTCCTTGAGGCCGAAGCCCAGGGCCAGCGGCAGGGAGAAGCTCTTGCGCGCACGGATCATGGTTTCATCCACTTCGGGCGCAATATGTTCGCGCACGCCGGTCGTGCCCATGGAAGAAATCACATACACATAGCCTTCGGCATCGGACGCGTACAGGGCCATGCGCTCGGCGCTGGTATTCAGGCCCACCAGCACGATGAGGGCCAGACCATGCTTGCGGAACAGCGCACGAACCTCCCCGCTCTCCTCATAGGGCAGATCGGGAATGATGACGCCGCTGATATTGGCTGCCTGAGCATCGGCGGCGAACTTTTCCAGACCGTACTGGAGGAAGGGATTATAGTATCCCATAAGCACCAGCCCGGCCTTGAAGAAGCCGCCGCGCTCGCGCAAATCGGCCATCAGCTTCTTGAGCGTCATGCCGTCGCTCAGCGCCCGGCGGGACGCCTCCTCCACCACGGGACCATCGGCCACAGGATCGGAAAACGGCACGCCGATCTCGATGATGTCCGCGCCGTTGTCGTCAAGATCCTTGATGGCGGGCCAGAAGTCGTCGGCATTGGGAAAACCGGCTGTCACAAAGGGGATAAGCGCGGGACGCCCTTTCTTGTTGGCGTCACGAATTTTCTGTTCCAGAATATGCATTGTCTTTCTCCTGCGGCCATTTGCCGCCGGGGAGCCTCGCTGCGGAGGTTTCCCCTGTTATCCGCATTGCGGTCGTATAATTCGCGTGCGCGCCGCCTGCCCGATATCACCGGGAACAGGTCCGCGCAACGGGTTCATGCGATGTAAGGCCG
>CAMBWG010000168.1 GCA_945871415.1 uncultured Desulfovibrio sp. | reverse complement strand
TCTTCCTTCCGCTTTGCGGGCCGTGCCTGTACGACGACTTCCTCATGTGTCGCGGGCTTCCGGCCCACGGTGATTTCCACGTCGGTCTTCATGGCCCAGATGTTGTTTGAGCCTCCGGTTTCAGAGGCGGCAACGCCCAGTCCCAGGGCCGCGCCGCCTACGGCGCCCCAGAGCGCGCCGCTGCGTCCGCCGGCAAGGCTGCCCACGGTTGCGCCGAGCATGGTGCCTACGGCTCCCCGGCTGAAGGCGGTTCCCGGTTCGGCAATACGGCGCGAAACGCCGGATACGAAAATATCCCGGATATGCAGGCGCACGACGGCGTCGGCGTCCTGCGGACCGTCCGCAATACGCAGGTTGCATTCACTCTGAAGGTAAGCCGAGACAAGCGAGGCCATATCCGAAGCCGGGGGGTCCTGTCCGGTGACGGCAACGTGCACGCTGCCGCCTTCGGGCAGGCTGACGGGGGGCAGCCGGGGAATCGAGGCGTCGGGAGCCTGTGTCCCGGCGCATCCCGCCGGCAGGAAGAGAACAAGGCAGAGGGCCAGCAGGCGTAACAGCCCGGAGAGTCTGGAAAGATGGACGGGCATTGCGGCTTTTCCTTGTACGGTCGTGAACTGGATACACGCTTTTACCATAAGACAGGCAGGGCGTGCTGTCCAGCGGTTCCCCTGCCGCCCCAGTCTTGACGCTGGCTTTTTTTGCCGTATGCTTCCGCCAATGGCGAATTGCGTGGCGCAGGGCGTCCCGGACGTTCGCCGCCATTTTCCGCGCATTTTTGAAGGCCGCGCTTTGGGCGGGGCTTCCCGCACGTGCGAAGGCCGTTGCGACGCGTCTTTCCGGCGGTGCCGGGTCTTCGGGAATGCCAACGAGGTCAACATGGGCAAACAGCTGATTATCGTCGAATCTCCGGCCAAGGTGAAAACCATCAAGAAGTTCCTTGGCCCGCAATATATGGTGCAGGCCAGCGTGGGCCACGTGCGCGACCTGCCTTCCCATTCGCTGGGGGTGGACGAGGCTAACGGCTTTGCGCCGCAGTATGAAGTCATTGATAACAAGAAGAGCGTCGTCAGCGATCTCCGGGCGGCCGCGGCCAAGGCCGACACCGTGTATCTTGCGCCGGACCCGGACCGTGAGGGCGAGGCCATTGCCTGGCATGTGGCGGAGCTGATCCGCGACAAGGCCAAGGATATCAAGCGTATTCAGTTCAACGAAATTACCGCGCGAGCCGTCAAGGATGCGCTGGATCATCCCCGGGAACTGAATGAAAATCTTTTTGACGCACAGCAGGCCAGACGCGTGCTGGACCGTCTGGTCGGCTATAAGATAAGCCCGCTGCTCTGGAAGACCGTCAAGCGCGGTATTTCCGCCGGGCGCGTGCAGTCCGTGGCCCTGCGGCTCATTGTGGAACGGGAAAAGGAGCGCGAAGTCTTCGTTCCCGAGGAATACTGGCCGTTCCGGGCGCGCCTGTCGGCCGCGGTGCCGCCGTCCTTCAAGGCCGAGCTTGCCCGTGTGGACGGCAAGAAGGCGGTCATCGGCAATGCCGAGGCCGCGGCGGCGCTGGAAGCTTCCATTGCGGGCAAGGCCTTTGTGGTTGAAAGCGTGGAGGAAAAGGAACGCGAACGCGCGCCGCAGCCTCCCTTCATTACGTCGACCCTGCAGCAGGCCGCCAACCAGCGCCTTTCGTATACGGCCAAGCGCACCATGAATATCGCGCAGCGTCTGTACGAAGGCGTGGATATCGACGGTACCACCACGGCGCTGATTACCTACATGCGTACGGACTCCACCCGTATTGCCGACGAGGCGCGCAAGGCGGCGCACGATTTTATTGAAGCAACGTACGGCACGGACTATCTGCCCGCGCGCAAGCGCGTTTACAAGACCAAGGCCAACGCCCAGGACGCCCACGAAGCCATCCGGCCCGTTGACGTGAATGTGACGCCGGATATGGTCAAGGCGCAGCTGCCCCCGGATCAGTATAATCTCTACCGTCTCATCTGGTCGCGCTTTGTGGCCTCGCAGATGGCGGGGGCGCGTTTTCATGACACGTCCGTGAGCATTGCCTGCGGCCCGACGCAGTGGAAGGCCAAGGGAGAGAGGCTGTTGTTCCCCGGATTTCTGGCCGTGTTACCGCGCGGTAAGGATGAAGAGGGGGCGGAGCTGCCCCCCATGAACGTGGGCCAGGAGCTGCGTCTTGACGCGCTGGAAAAGGAACAGAAGTTTACCCAGCCGCCGGCCCGTTACAGCGAAGCAAGCCTGGTCCGGGAGCTGGAAGAGCGCGGCATCGGGCGTCCTTCCACCTATGCCAGCATTATTTCCACGCTTCAGGATCGCGAGTACGTGAGTCTTGTGGAGCGGCGTTTTGTGCCCACGGATCTGGGGCGCGTGGTCTGCGGGCAGCTGGTGGATCATTTCGGCCGCCTGATGGACGTGGGCTTTACGGCGCAGATGGAAGCCTCGCTGGACAAGGTTGCCGAAGGGGAAGAGCGCTGGGGCGAGCTGATGCAGCGTTTTGCCGACGATTTCAACCCCACGCTGGATGCCGCGGCCAAAAACATGCGCAGCGTCAAGGGGGGGCTGGAAACAGGACTTACCTGCCCCGACTGCGGCAAGCCGCTGATGATCAAGTTTGGCAAGGCCGGGCAGTTTCTGGCATGCAGCGGCTATCCTGAATGCCGTCATACCAGCAATTTTACACGCGATGCGGAAGGAAATATTGTGCCTGCCGCACCGGAAAAACGCGAGCTGGAAGTGGTGGGCACCTGTCCGCGCTGCGGCAAGGATCTGGTCATCAAGAAGTCGCGTACCGGAAGCCGCTTCATTGCCTGCACGGGCTACCCCGAGTGCAACTATGCCGCGCCGCTGTCCACGGGCGTGCACTGTCCGCGCTGTGCCGAGGGGATGCTGGTGGAAAAGAGCAGTAAGCGCGGCAAGCTCTTCTTTTCCTGCGATCAGTATCCCAAATGTGATTTTGCCCTGTGGGACAGACCGATTCCGGAAACCTGCCCGCGTTGCGGTTCGCCCTATCTGGTGGAAAAGAAAAGCCGCGACGGGGGAACGCGCATCCTCTGTCCGGTCAAGGGCTGTGGTTTTGTGAAGGGAGATGATGATGCCTAAGGAGATGATGATCCGGGATTCGGGCGGAGAGCCTCAGCTGGAAAGCCGCATAGCCGCCTTGCTGCAGCAGGGGATGATGCCCGTGCTGCTGACGGTGCTGCAAAAGGAAGGTTCCGCGCCCCGGGGCGCGGGTACCCGTGCCCTGCTGACGGAAGCGGGTCTGGAAGGTTCCGTGGGCGGCGGCGTCGTGGAGGCGGCCGCGCTGGAAGCCGCGCGGGAGTGCCTGCTGGACGGCCTGAGCCGCTTTGTGCGCTGCCCGGCTTCCGAAGGCGTCGCCGGCGAGGAGGACTCCGGGCATATGGATGTGCTGTGCGAGGTGCTGCATCCCATGCAGTCGGGCATGTTCGCCGTGGCGGCACAGGTGCTGGAGGGCGATACGCCGGGCACGTGGCTCATTGACATGAGCGACGAGAATGCGCCCCGCCGCATGCTGTGTCTTGCCGCCATGCCGGAAGGCTATGCGACGGCGCAGGAAAGCGGGGGCGAAAGCGGCTCTCCTCTGTCGCTGGAGGACATTCAGTCCGCCGGCGTGCCCCTGCCCGAAAATGTGTATGTGGATGAAGCCGCCTGCACGGCCTACCTTGAGCAGGCGCGGCGGCCCTGCTTGTTCGGCGGAGAATCGCCCCTGTATGTGGAGCCCCTGCGGCCTCGTCCTGTTCTGCTGCTGTGCGGCGGCGGACATGTGGCGCTGGAGACGGCCGCTCTGGCGCACGATCTGGGCTTTGTGGTGGATGTGGCGGACTGCCGCGAAGACTATGTGTCGGACGCGCGCTTCCCGCAGGCGCGCAATCGCTTCTTCGTGCCGGATTTCGAGCATCTCGTTGAGCGTTGCGGCGTGGGACGCCGGCATTACGTCGTTATTCTTACGCACAGTCATGCGCATGATCTTGCCGCACTGGCACAGGCGCTGCACAGTCATGCCTTCTATATCGGTATGCTGGGCGGCAAGGCCAAACGCAACGCTCTTTTTGCCGCGCTGCGCGAGCAGGGCGTTCCTGACGCGGAACTGGCCTGCATCCGCTGCCCGGTGGGTCTGCCCATAGGCGCGGAAAGTCCCAGGGAACTTGCCGTCTCCATCGTCGCGGAGCTGCTGGCCGCCAAGGCCGGCGTCCTGCAGCGCCTGCGCGTCGAGGAGGAGCGTCCCTAGAGCATTTTCAGTTTGAAATGCGAAGCATTTCAAACCATACGGCCTGTCGTTTCGTGGAAAAAACGCGGTTTTTTCCGCTTACTTCGGCCGGACGGCGCTGTGCCGCCGCCTCGCGTTCCGCCTTTTCAAAGGCAAAACGCTCTGGGAACGGGACTACTGTCTGCTGAAGGCCGTCTGTTTTGCACGGTCTTACCGGGATGGAACCTCTCCCGGGAGAGTCTGCGCCGGGACGTCTGTCCGGGGCGGTTCTTCCAACAGCGGGCCGCTGCCCGCGCAAGGAGTTTTCTATGCAGTTCATTGTTTTTGGTATCCTGCTGCTGACGGTTTTCGCCATTTATTTTGAGGCGCGGCGGCGTGTCGCCAAGCATCAGCAGGATATTGCCGAGGAAAAGAGCGAGATTGCCGAAGAGACCCGCATGACGGCGCAGATGGCCGTCTTCAGCGCGCCCAATGACGGGACCTACGTCATAGCCGCCTCGGAGGAAATGGGGGCCTTTTATTATCGTCTGCTGCAACGCGGCAAGGAGACCGTGCGCGTCAAACTGAATCTGGCGAATGTGCTTAATGCGGATCTGCTGATTAACGGGACCATACAGACCGTGGAAGCGGAATCGGCGCAGACGACGTTCAGCAACCGGGCCAGCGAAGTGACCGCCCTGCTTCTGAGCCATTATCCCCCGGAAATCGTACGCAGCATCACGACCATCGGTCTGCGCGTCACGTACAACAGCGACAGCGGCGAACAGCGCAATCTGGACATGCTGGTGCTGGACGACAAGGATCAGCGCCACAAGAATTCCCGGATACAGGTTCTGAAGAATACCATCTGGTGGTGGCAGTATCTGCGGATGGCGGCGCGTCAGGCGCGGCGCACTCAGGCCATGATCGACGGCGAGACCGACGAGAGCCTCTAAGGCGTGTTAACGCTAGAGCATTTTTCAGTTTGAAATGCTCTGAAAATGTTCCGGGCTGAAGACGGCGTCAGGCGGAGGCCGCGCGGGGCTGCCGGAAGAAAGAATCCGTGTCGGAGAGAGGGGCCTTCAGGGAGAACCGCAAGACCGCAAAAAAAAGGAAAAAATTTTTTATTAATAATTCCAAGTAGTTGCAAGAGAAACATACGGTATGGCAACTACTTGGAATTATTTGTTTTTTTGAAAAGCTCCTTTTGCGGGCCCGGAATGACGGCTTTCTTGACGGCGACGAAGCTTAATGTTTATGGCTCTTGACTAGCTGATATACCCTAAAAAGGTTATTTGGCTAATCATGACAA
>CAMBWG010000167.1 GCA_945871415.1 uncultured Desulfovibrio sp. | reverse complement strand
TTGTCATGATTAGCCAAATAACCTTTTTAGGGTATATCAGCTAGTCAAGAGCCATCAATAATTGCGCCAACAAATCCGGCCATCGACATCTCGGGCCGAAACAGAGGGCAAAACCCAGTATTACCCGGCCGTAAGCCCTCCGTCCACAAGATACAGCCCGCCAGTCATGAAGCTTGCGGCGTCGGAAGCGAGAAAATACATAAGTTCCGCCACTTCATGGGCTTCGCCCACCCTGCCGAGAGGATAGAGGGCCGCTTCGGCCTTCCAGTAGGCTCCCGCGTCGCCGCCGTGCGTAATATCGGCAAAACTCTGAAACAGGGTTTCGGTAAGCGGGGTGCGAATGGTACCCGCGCACACGGCGTTCACGCGGACGCCTTTCGGGCCAAGATCAATGGCCATGCTCTTGGTAATCTGGCCCAGCGCTCCCTTGGTAAGGCCATAACCGAAGCTGTTGGGCTTGCCCACATAGCACTGATCGGAAGCATTGATGACTACCGAACCGCCTCCCCGGCGCAGCAGGAAAGGCACCGTCGCCCGAAGCGTATGCACTGTTCCCTTGATGTTGGTATCAATCATCAGGTCCAGTTCTTCCTCGCTGATATCCAGCATGGTGTTGCAGCGGTGAATGCCCGCGTTGGCAACAACGCAATCCAGCCCGCCGAACTGCCGGCATGCGGCGTCGACGGCCGCATCAAGGTCCGAACGATTGCGGGTGCTGCCTTCCACAAACAGCACGCCGCACTCTTTCGCAAGCGCCGCGCCATCGGCCGCATTGATGTCCATAAAGGCAACGTTCCACCCCCCGTCAGCGAACTTGCGTACGCAGGCCGCGCCGATGCCTGTGGAACCGCCTGTGATGAAAACCGTTTTTACCGTGTCTTTCATGATGCAGCCTCCCTGTCATTGCCGCACGATCACGAGGCCTCTGTCACGGCAAAGCGCCTCCAGACTGCGATCATAGGTTGCTTCCGCTTCCTTGGAAAAAAAGCACGCGGGCACGCCCTCGTCATGATCGCGATGATGGGCGACGCATTCGCAGCACTTGCCGTGCCTGGGGCATTTGTAGGTACAGGGACAGGGTCTTTTGTTTTCACAGCTCATCAGTATTCTCCCGGTAGCGGCATTTGCCTGATTTCATATTTTCGACCATAAAGTATGGCAGTCATAAAAACAAGCGTAAAAAGCCTATGCTCATTCTCCCGCAAGATTTGCAGGAACGCGCTCCGGACACGCGAAAGGACAGTCCCATGCTTAGGCTCAGGGCTCATTATCAGGAGCTGATTCCCCAGCATATTTTCCTGCTCATGATATAAAAAAATAAAATATTATTATATGTTACAAATAAATCCATCTTTACCCGCCGGCACATTATGTGCGGGTTTTGGGGAAGATGGGGGAGTTCACGGGAACGCCCTTCCCCGCTTTGCTACGGAAGGGCCGGGCCCTTTTTGCCACAGGCAGCGATCCGACCCGCCGCAGGCCATGCCCGTCAGGCGACAGCCTTACGGGCATCCACAGCAGAGCAAAGGGATTTCTTTCCCTCAAGAAAACCGTAATGAATCCTATGCTTAAAGAAGCAAAGCATTTTAAACTGAAAAAGCTCTACCGGGCGTCAGGGAAGCCCTTCCGGCGGCGGAGTTCCTGCCATGCCTCCAGATACGCTGCTCCGGTAACGCCGTAGGGTAACCCTTTCCGGCGACAATATTCCTCCGGCAGGTCACGACCGGCGCACAGCCTGAAGCTTTCTTCCGTAATCTGTTTTTCAAAACCGGTGCCGGGAATGGGCACGCCCTTGCCCGTGGCAAGCGGATGGAGCCTGAACCGGCCTGGAGACCGCATCCAGAGAGTGCCTATGGAGCACTTTACCTGCGGCGGCATATCGATATAGACGCCGAAACGTATTTCACGCGGCGTTTCCATGCCCATCCGCTTCAGCATCTTCTGCATCTCCCTCTTCGCAGGCATGGTGATGACCGTATGATACAGCTGCTCATATGTATACATGTACCAAGTGACTTCCAGAGTCCGGGGGATATCAAAAATCCCCTTCGGGCCGAGTGAGTGGGCGGTATGGCAGGGAGCGGTATCCTGCCTGCCGTCCAGCGGCGAACTCCCAAACCAGGGAGTGCGAATCATTTCTCTGCCATCCATCTTGAGACTCAGCACACTGGTGGGTCCCGTGGGGCCGAAACCATGTTCGTAAGAAACCACAGGTACCTTGTAGCGGGGCGGCTGAAACGTGCCCGCACAACCGGACATCAGCAGGATCGCCGGAACGACCAGAACCAGATATAGCAGACGGGCCATGATGCCTCCCTGTTGGCGGATTGGAGCATAGAATAGCGGGAGGAAGGGAAACCCCTCTGCTCGCGCGAGAGGGGTTTCCCTTCCCCCCGCTCCCCCCATCCCTTCCCCAGCGCACTTTTTTCTGGAGGATATACAGCAAGGAAACTCTATCGCTTCCCAATAGTTGCCGTCTCCCGGTTATCAAGAACTGGTCTTAGCGAGTTCCACCTTTGAGAAAGGTGAAACGCAAGGCGGCGGCACAGCGCTCCCGGCCAAAAGTGCATGGAAAAACTGCGCTTTTTCCGCAAAACGACAGGCCGTATGGTTTGAAACGCGCAGCGTTGCAAACTGAAAATGCTCTAAGATACATGCCGCACAACACATTCTTTCCGCCTGCCCTGCTCCGGGGGACGGCAGCCACGAGGAAAGCATCAGCGTCCCCGAACCGTCCATCCTCCTGATAAAAGCGCGTTGGGGAAAGGATGGAGGGCTTGAGGGAAAGGAAACGCCCCTTGCGCGCCAGCCGCGACCGAAGGCGGCCGCGCAGGCCGTGCCCGTTGCGACGAAGGAAGCTACGGGCATCGACAGCCGAGATAAGGGGGGTTACTTCCCCCCGACAAACGGCACAGCCCCCAACTATCCGGCTATTCCCGCGCGGACAGACTTCTGTAGTCGATCTTGCCGGAGCCCAGCAGCGGCAGAGATTCAAGGCGACACACGCGGCGCAGCATATGCAGGCCGGAGAAGCCTTCCGCATGCAGAACGGCATTGGCCTGCGCGCAGGTTACGGGCAGGGTGGTATACAGGACGAGCAGCGTCTGACCGCCTTCGGAAACGGCGTCAACGGCAAGCACGGGGCCGCCCTGCTCATCTTCCTCAACAAGGTTCTGCCGAAGAACGACTTCCAGCTGAGGCAGAGAAATCATTTCTCCGCCCATCTTGATGAAGCGATCCCGCCTGCCCGCAAAGGTCATATGCCCGTCGGCATCAGCCCGCACCAGATCGCCGGTGCAATACCAGCGCTGCCCGTCCAGCATGAGAAAGGGAGACGCGGGGGCCTGCCCGTCAGCGGCAAGATAGCCCTCAAAAACATTTGGGCCGCGCACAAGCAGCAGCCCGGCCTGCCCGGGCGGAAGCGGCAAATGCGGCGCCTGCGGCGTCACAATGGCCGTCTGAACCGAAGGCAGGGGGCGGCCTATGGTGCCGGGCCGCGCCTCCTGCGGCAGATTGACGCAGATAAGAGGTGAGCATTCGGTAACGCCGTAGCCTTCGCAAAGCAGCCCGCCCCCGGTCTGCAGGGCAAAAGCATCATAAATCCGCTGCGGACAGGCCTCCGCCCCCACAAAACCGAGTCGCAGAGACTGCAAATCGCCGGGCTGCGCTTCTCGCAGCATGCCGTCAAGGAAACTCGGCGGCGCAAGCAGCAGACTGGGCCGCCAGCGGCGACAGATCGCGGCCAGCCGGGCCCCTTCGGTGGGATTGGCATGGCAGACCACGGGCATGCCGAGACAGAGCGGCAGCACGATGTTTCCCGTCAGGCCCAGCGAATGAAAGGGCGGCAGCATGGCAAGCATGACGTCACGACTTGTCAGAGCAAACATGGAGGCCACGTCGCGACAGTTGGCAAGGATGTTTTCGTGCGTCAGCGGAACACCCTTGGGGGCAGCGGAAGACCCGGAGGTAAAGAGAATGGCGGCATGGGGAGACATACGACGCGGCATGGCGCAGGCTTCCAGCCCGAGCAGCGACAGTCGGGCCCGGCAGAAGGCCTCCAGACGAAGCCACGGCGAAAGAGAGCCCGCCACGTCTTCCAGCAGCAGCCAGTCCGCGCCGACAGCGGCGACCGCCTCCTGCAGGCTCCGCATATCAAGACGGCGCAACAGCGCATGGGCGCAGAGGATATGCCGCACTCCCGCCACGGTCAGCCCGTGCCGCAGATTGCGCATGCCCGTTGTCCAGTTGAGCATGACCGGCGTATTGCCCGACAACAGCACAGCCAGCCAGCAGATACCCGCGGCTGCGGAAGCGGGAAGCAGAATACCGAGATTGCGCCCCGTGCCGCAACGACGACGCAGACAGAGAGACAGCGCCACGGCCCGCGTCCAGAAGTCCGCCGCCGAAAGCAGCTGATTTCCGTCGGCAATCAGGGGCCGCGAAGGCGCGCGGCGCAGCTGACGCAGAATGGTCAGCGGCAGCGAAGAAGCTTCCGGAAGGGATAGCGGCGTTTCAGAACGGGAACGCAGACAATCACGCCACTGCGCGGCAAGGACAGCCGCCGCATCCTCCCGACCCGGCGCGGCTGCGGTCAGACGTCCCGAAGCGGCACGCAGACAGTCATGGACGGTCTGCAACGCGCCCGGCTCCCGCACGGGATGCCCGAAGCGCCCTTCAATACGCAGAGCCAGCTCCACGACGGCCAGACTGTCCAGCCCCAGATCAGCGTCAAGACGCATATCCGGCCGCATGTCCTCCGGCCGCACGGACAGGGGTGACGCGTCCGCCAGCAGCAGACAGACTGCGCGCATGGTCGCCGCATCAACAGTATCCGACAGGGCGCTGGACGCCGAGGGCGCTTCCGCATCCAGAGGCTGATCGGGGCAGGCCTTGTGCCAGCGGAAGAAGGGCACACGCCGGAGCACATCCGGCTCGGCCTGATATACGGCTTCCAGACGCGCATTGAGCGCAAGCGCGCCCTCTTCCGGCCGGGGCAGGTCCCGGAGGCGGAAGAAGGAAATCCGCACCTCGCGCCGCGGCATGAAGAACAGCCCGTTGAGAAGCAGCGCGCCGAGCCCCCGCAGCAGAGCGCGTCCCAGCTCGGGCGCGCCGTCCGCACGACTGAAGGAAGAGCCCCAGAGGCCCCGCGTCCGTACGACCACAAGCGGACAGTCCGGCACGGCCCGCCACAGACGATAGGCTCCGCTGTTGCCGCCGAGATGCGTCCGGCCGTCCGTGCTCAGACTGCCGGAAGGATACAGCAGCACGGTGTCGCCCTGCGCGAGCGCCGCGACGCAGCGGTCAAGAGCCGCCGTAACCTGTGTGCGCACGGCGGGCCCCTCGCGCCGCAAATCCGGCAAGGGGATGCAGTTCATGAAGGCCGCCAGCGGCCGTACCCAGACGCGCCCGATCTGCCTTCTGTCGGCCAGAGGCCGGGGAGCCCACGGCGCAAGCTGCGTGCAGAGCAGCACAGGGTCCATGAAGGAGGGATGATTGTGAATCAGGAGCATACCGCACCCGCGGGCCCGCGCTTCGGCGGCCGCTTCGTGCAGGACAG
>CAMBWG010000166.1 GCA_945871415.1 uncultured Desulfovibrio sp. | reverse complement strand
AAAGGTGAAACTCGAGGCGGAGTTTTCCGAAAGCCCGTGACGACAAAAAAGGGCCCTGCGTCGTAACGCCGGGCCCCGTTCATTCAGGCTCTTCGAGGGTTAGTCGAAGGAGATTTCCGTACGGCGGTTCAGATAACGGCCGTCGTCGGTGCTGTTGTCATACTTGAAGGACTTGCCCTTGCCGATGGCGGTCACGCGGCTGGCGGGGATGCCCTGCTGGCCGAGATAATCCTTCACGGCATTGGCGCGGTTCTGGGAAAGCTTCTGGTTGTAGGCGTCGGTACCCTTGGAGTCGGTCCAGCCGGTCAGGATGACGCGCTTGTTGGTCTGAGCCTTGATGATGGCGGCGGCTTCGTTGAGGATGCCCATGGCCTTGCTGTCAAGAGCATAGGAGTCAAAGGCGAAGTTCACGCCGCGCAGGACGATGACTTCTTCCTGACCGCAGAAGACGGCGAGCACGAAGCGTTCCACGGCGGCGTCGCTGGTGGCGAGGTCTTCGCCGCGCACCACCACGGTGGCGGGATTCAGAGCGGCAAGCTGCTTGATGGTGTTTTCACCGTTGGGGGTGTCGGCCAGAGAGATGACATGGATCACGAGGTTGCGCTGGCTGGCGTACACCTGACGGGCCACGTCCACGATGTTGGTGCCGCGGTTGTTGTCACCGTCGGTGACAAGAATGATGGCGGCGTCGCGCTTCATGCTGGACAGGAAGGGTTCGTAGGTGTGCAGGCCGTCGCCCATGGTGGTCATGCGGCCGAAGATCTGGAAGTCGGAACGCAGCTTCTTGATGGCGGCAGCCATGGCTTCACGATTCCAGGGGCCCTGTTCCACCAGCGCGCCGTTGGGGGAAATGGTATGCAGACCGGCATTCATGCTCTGCGCCGGAATGGAAGCGTTCACGCGGGTCAGCGCGCTCTTGGCAATGGCAATCTTGTCGAGCTTCAGTTTGTCGTTCTTCATCATCATGGAGCCGGAATAGTCCACGACGAAGTCGAAGCTTTCAACCTTCTTGGGGCAGTTGACAGGAGCGGCCGCGGCAGCGACGGCATAGCTCAGCACCAGCGCGGCGGCGAGCGCCAACAGACGAAGAGACTTCATATTTCCTCCCGGGAAAATGCGCCGCTCTGCGCGGCAGTTATACGTACGGTTTATCCGCATGGATAAAATAAGACGTACGCTATAATCTTTTTCTAGCCTTTTTCAAGCCCGAGCGCAAGCGGGAAAGCCTTGCGCGTCCTCTGTCTGGACACTTCTTTTTCCGTTGGGCATACTGGTCATGCCACCCCTGCAAGGAGAAAATCATGGCGGCGCTGACCTTTTGCAAATGGAGCCCCTGCGGCAATACGACGTTGCTTTTCCCCGTATACGGACTGGATGCTGCCCGTCAGGCCCGTCTGGCGGCCGCGGCGCTGGATGCCGCCTGCCTCGGCGGCGAGCAGGCGGGTTTTGTGGATATGCGCGCCCGTTCGCTGCGCATGGCCGGGGGAGAATTCTGCGTCAATGCGGCGCGGGCCTTTGGCGCGCAGCTGGCCCTGGAAGAGAGCGGCGCGCGCCAGAGCCTTGTGGACGGGGAGGGGGATCCCCGGGATTTTCGCTGCGAGATTTCTGTATCGGGCTGGCCGTCGCCGGTAGGCATTCATGCCCGGGGGTTCGGCTCCCGCTGGCATGTGGCCGCCCGGCTGTCTCTGCCGCCCTGCCCGGTCAGCCGTCCCGCGCCGGGGGTGACGCTGGTGCGCCTGCCCGGCATCGTGCATTTGCTGATGGACGGCGCAACGCACATGCTGCCGGAGAATTGTCTTGCCGCCGCGGCCATGCTGCGGCGCGACCACGATCTGGATAAGGAACCGGCCTGCGGTGTCATCTGGTGGCGTCGCCGCCAGCAGCAGCTGGAAATGCTGCCGGTGGTGCATGTGCGCGATGCGGGGACGGATTTTCTGGAAGGCGCATGCGGCTCCGGCGCGCTGGCGCTGGCCCTGTCGCTTTACGAAAAGGGAAGGCCGCACCGCCTCTTCCTGCTGCAACCGAGCGGCGGTCTGCTGGATGTGGAGATTATGCAGGACGGCGACGGACTTGTTGCCGAAGTTGACGGCGAGGTGCAGCTGGTGGCGCAGGGGCGCGTCTGGCTCCATGAGCTGGAGGATGTGTCCGCCGCGAATGCCGTATCCCGTGCCGGCGCATGAACCGCTCCGTTCCTCTGCGCGAAGGTTTTACCACGGGCAGCGCCGCAACCGCGGCTGCTGCTGCGGCCCTGCTCCGGCTGCTGTGCGGTGAACAGCCCGACAGCGTCCGCATCCTGCCGCCGCCCCGCGCAGAACAGCAGACCCCGTTGCGCGTTCCCGTGGCCTCCTGCGCGTCGGGTCCGGCATCCAATGTGCGGGCCCTTGTGGCGCGTTGTCCCGCCGTGCTGTCCGTGGCTCATGCCTGCGTGATCAAGGACGGCGGCGATGACCCTGATGCCACGCACAAGGCGGAAATTCGCGCTACGGCAGTCTTTCTTGCCGCTTCCGTGCCCCCTCCTGATGCGATTCCTCTCGACGCCGGGGCCCTGCCTCTCTATCTTGTCGGCGGGCCCGGCATCGGACGTGTGACCCTGCCGGGGCTGCCCGTGCCCGTGGGGCAGCCCGCCGTCAACCCCGCCCCCCGCGAACAGTTATGCGCGGCCGTGCGGGCTCTCCTGTCGTCCCACCCCCTGCCGCCCGGGGTCGCCGCTCTCCTGCTTGTGCTTTCCGTACCCGAAGGCCGCGCCATTGCCGCGCATACCTTCAACCCCCGTCTCGGCATTGTGGACGGTATCTCCATCCTCGGCACGCAGGGAACCGTCCGGCCTTTCAGTCACGCCGCCTGGCAGGCGTCCATAGCGCAGGGCATCGCCGTTGCCGAGGCCACGGGCTGTCCCGGCCTGGGCATGAGCACCGGGCGGCGTTCCGAAAAGCTGCTCATGGCCCGTTATCCCGACTGGCCTGCCCGGTCCTTTGTGCAGGTTGCCGACTTTGCCGCTTTTTCCCTCGAACAGGCCGGGCGCTCCTCCCTGCCGCTGCTTGTCTGGGGCTGCTTTTTCGGCAAGGCCGTCAAACTGGCGCAGGGGCATGCTTCCACGCATGCGAAAGACGCCGCTCTGGATATGGAACGTCTTGCGGCCCTGTGCGCCGCTCAGGGGGTGGCGGAGGCCGGGGCCCTGACCTCCTGTGTCACTGCCGCCCATGCGCTGGCGCTCCTGCTGGCCTCGGGCCCGGCCGGACTCCGGGCAGTTGCCGTCGTTGCCCGGGAGGCCGCCCGCACTGCATCCCTTTTTGCCGGACGGCCTGTTCGCATCCATATTTTCGCCGATGATGGTTCGGAGCTTGCTTCCGCATGAATGCCGCTTCCTTCGCTCCCGTGCATGTGCTGGGTCTTGCCGCGCCCTTTTCTCCTGAAACTCTGCCGCCCGTAACGCTGGATATGCTGCGCTCCGCCGATCTTGTCTGCGGCGGGCGGCGGCTGCTCGATGCCGTGGCCTCCCTTGTGCCGCAGGCGCATCTGTTGCCGCTTGCCGTCCCGCTGGAGGCAACGCTTCGTCTCCTTGACGAGGCGCGCACGCGGCAGGGGGCGTCGCTCGTTGTGCTGGCCGACGGCGATCCGCTGTTCTTCGGTATCGGTGCGACCCTTGTGCGGCGCTGGGGACCTCAGGCCGTGCGCATCCATCCCGCGCCCTCCTGTCTGCAGCTGGCCTGCGCCCGCCTTGGGCTGCCGTCGCACGAGTTGTCCGCCGTATCCCTGCACGGGCGGGACTCGCTGCATCCCTTTCTGGCGGCGGCGCTCCGCTGCCGTCCCTTCGGCGTGCTGACCGATGCCCGCGCAACGCCCGCTCTTCTGGCGCGTGTACTGCTGGATCGCGGTCTTGTTCATTTCCGCGTGCATGTCTTTGAGGCGCTCGGCTTTCCCCACGAAACCTGCTGGCAGGGCTCGCCGGCCGAGGCGGCCCGGCGGCACTTCGGCCCGGCCTGCACGCTTCTCTTTCTGCCGGAGGGCATAGCGCCCCGGCGGCCGCATCTCGGGCTGGCCGCCGACGCGCTGGTGTCCGACAGAGGGCTGATGACCAAGGCTCCCGTGCGGGCCGCGGCCCTGTCGCTCCTGCGTCTTGCGCCCGACGACATCCTCTGGGATGTGGGCGCGGGTTCCGGTTCCCTTTCCATCGAGGCGGCATCGCTCCTGCCGGAAGGCCGCGTATACGCCGTGGAACGTGTCTCACGCCGCGCCCTCGACATTCAGGAAAACCGGCAGCGCTGCGGCGCCGCCAATCTGCATGTCGTTTTCGGCCCGGCTCCCGCCTGCCTGGCCTCCCTGCCCGCGCCCAATGCAATCTTTGTGGGCGGCGGTCTGTCCGGCGGCGCTGCCGCATCCCTGCTCTCCGAACTTTATACCCGGCTTCTTCCCGGAGGCCGTCTCGTGGCGGCCTGCGTACTGCTCGACAGCCTCGCCGCCTGCCGTCAGGCCCTGCGCGCACTGGTGACAAAACCGCCGGTGCTGCTCCAGATCGCCGCCGCCGAAGCCCGGCCGCTCGGCTCCGACTGCCATCTGTCCGCCCTGAACCCCGTGTTTCTGGTGATGGTTGAGAAAGGGGTGGAGTAAGGAAGGATTCGTGGTTTTTCCGGGGGAGGGGAACTATCTAAGCGGATGCCTTGCGCCAGCCGTGGCTGAAATCGGCGGCATAGAGGCGGGAGGGCGCGCCTTCCGCATCAAGGCCGGGCAGCACGAGAAAGACGGTCTGATGATAGAGTTCGTTTTCGCGCACGCAGCGGGCCACGTCGGCCAGCGTGGTTCTGTATATCTGCTGATTGGGCCAGCCGATGCTGTAGGCGCAGATAACGGGCGTTTCCGGCGGCAGAGACTGGAGAAGTTCCGCCTGCATGTCTTCCACGAGCTGCGACGAGAGATAGATGGCCAGAGATGTTTTATGGGATGACAGGGCGTGCAGGCTTTCACTTTCGGGCATGGGCGTGCGGCCCGGCATACGGGTGATGACAAGGCTTTGCGTCACTTCCGGGACGGTAAAGGTGATGCCCGCCGCGGCGGCGGCGGCGCAGGCGGCGGTAATGCCGGGAATGACGCGCCACGGAATACCGTCCCGATCCAGCAGGGCGGACTGCTCGCGCAGGGCCCCGTAAAGTGACGTGTCGCCGGTATGGACGCGCGCAACCGGCTTGCCCGCAAAGGCCGTTTCCCGCATGAGCGCATGACATTCTTCCAGCGTCAGCGGCGCGGAATTGACTTTCCTGGCATGCGGCGCGGCATGCGCCAGCACCGCCTCCGGCACGAGAGAACCCGTATACAGCACCAGATCCGCCGCCGCAATGGCGTTGCGACCCTTGATGGTCAAAAGCTCCGGATCGCCCGGCCCGGCCCCGACAAAACTTACCATGCCCATTCCGGGCCGTTCTTCGGTCATGCTCATTCCTCCTCGCGCCTGTGTATCCGATATGCAGGCGGCTGGGAAGCCTTGAAAATCTGGTCGGCCGGGCGTGGTTTACGGGGGGAAGGGAGACCCCCTTTGGGAACAGTGGGTCTCCCTTCCCCCCGTGCCCCC
>CAMBWG010000165.1 GCA_945871415.1 uncultured Desulfovibrio sp. | reverse complement strand
GCGTGAAAAGCTGCTGGCCGCGCGGCGCAGCGGCATGAAGCGCATCATCATGCCGCATGACAATGAAAAGGACCTCAAGGAAGTGCCGGACGAAGTGCTGCGCGATCTGGAAATCATCTTTGTGGATCACGTGGACGAAGTGCTGCCGCTGGCGCTGGACGCCACGCCGGAAGAAATTTTCTCCGGGCGTGCCACGGCAACGCCGCTGTATCTGGCTCTGCGTGCCGACAAAAGCGACAAGAGCGAAGACAGCAACCACCAGAATCAGTAAGCCGGCAAGCCCGGGAGCAGGGCCGGACAGACAGAAAAGCAGCCTGGAGCATTTTCAGTTTGAAATGCTCTAAAAAACATATCCCCGCCCGCGCAGAATGAAACATGGTTTCCCATCCTGCGCGGGCGGTTTGTTTTCGGGGCGTACGGCAGAGTATTTTCAGTTTGAAATCCTTCGCATTTCAAACCATACGGCTGTCGTTTCGTGGAAAAAGCGTAGTTTTCCCGCTCAGTTTTGGCCGGGCTGCGTTGTGCCGCCGTCTTGCGTTTCTCCTTTTTCAAAGTTGAAACGCTCTATTTTTTCTGAAAGCATGGCAGGAGCGCTGGAAAAATTATCTCAGAAGGAGTATTATGGAAACTTTTGTGCTCCGGCACAGCCCGCAGCAGATTTACGTCGCCCGGCTCCCTGTGGCGCGGAGAGCAAAGCGCGTTTCCGGCGGCAGGGGAAAAGAGCGTCCGTCGACGAGACGGGGCGGCGCGTCAGGCAAAGAGATGGAGGGCGTTGCTCATAAGATCCTCCATGCGGCTGTCCGAGAGGCCGGATTTTTCCTGAAAGCGACGGATTTCCTTGTCCGGTGAGTACAGGGGCCAGTCCGTGCCGAACAGAAGGCGTTCGCGGGGAAAATGGGCCAGCAGCGCCTTGAGCAGCTCCGGGGAGGCGTAAGGGCTGGTGCTGGAGGTATCGCACCAGAGGTTTTCGCTGGGGGGAAGTCCTTTCAGCGTATGCTCCCACATGCGATAACCGCCGAAATGGGCGGCCACGATGGTGAGGCGGGGGAAGGCGGCGGCAAGGCGGGCGACCATGTAGGGCGTGGACGGACAGTCGGCGAGAGGTCTGCGGGAACCCACATGGAACAGCAGGATAAAGCGATCCTGACAGGCGTCAAGAATGGGCATCAGACGGGGATCGTCAAGCCGGAAGCCCTGAAAGTCGGGATGCAGCTTGATGCCGCGGATATTATTGCGCTCCAGACGTTCCAGCTCCTCTTCCCAGCGGGCATACTCGGGGTGAAACGTGCCAAAGGCAATGACATGCTCCGGGTGGGAGCGTTGCAGCTCCATGGCGTAGTTATTGGCGGGAATGACCTGCGATGGTGTTGTCGCCGCGCAGAGCAGCACCATTTTTTCTATGCCGACGGCGCTTTCCTGCTCCAGCAGATGCGCAATGGTACCGTCGCCCTCGCAGGCGAGATTGTAGGCCCTGTTGAGGTGCTCCACGGCCTTGCGGGCAATTTTGGGATGAAAGGCGTGGGTATGGATATCAAAAAGCATGATCAGGCCTTTTTCTTGCCCACGCCGTTGACGACGTTGATGGGCGTGCCGTCGCGCCAGCGGCGGATATTTTCGGCCATGAGATTGATGATATTCTGCCGGGAGCGTACCGAGGCCCACGCCATATGCGGCGTGATGATGGTATTGGGGGCGGAGAGCAGGGGATTGGAAGCCGAGGGAGGTTCCTTGGCGAGCACATCCGTGCCGAGACCGCCGATTTTGCCATTTTTGAGGGCCCGCGCCACGTCCGCTTCGTTGAGCAGGGGGCCGCGCGCCGTATTGAGCAGGATAACGCCGTTTTTCATGCGGGCGATGCTTTCCTTGTTGATGAGGGCGTGCGTATTCTCCGTCAGCGGGCAGTGGAGGGAAATGACGTCGGATTTTGCCAGCAGCTGTTCCAGCGGGGCAAAGGAAAAATTGCGATACTGGGGAGGATTGCGCGGCGTCCGCGTATGGGCAAGGACGTTCATACCGAAGGCGTTGGCCAGTTCGCCCACGCGGCGGCCGATGGTACCGAAACCGATAATGCCTATGGTCAGGCCGGTAAGCTGCACGGGCGTCTTTTCCCAGAAGCACCATTGCCCGCACTGCTGCCACCGGCCTTCTTTGACGCGTAGACTGTGCTCGCTGGTATGACGGCAGAGTTCCAGCAGCAGCGTCAGGGTATGCTGGGCGACATCGTCCACGCCGTAGGCAACGACATTGCAGACGGGAATATCGCGCTCGGCGCAGGCCGCCACATCAATGACGTCATAACCCGTGGCAAGAGCGCCCACAAAGCGCGCATCGGGAATATCCTTCAGGCTGGACTTACGCAGGGGAACTTTGTTGAGAAGCAGCACATCGGCGCCGGCCGCGTGGCTGCGAAGTTCCGCGCTGCTGGTGGTGTCGTAAATGACGGTTTCGCCAAGGGCGGAAATCGGCGACCAGTCCACATCGCCGGGGTTGAGCATCTTGCCGTCCAGAATGGCTATCTTCATGAGGCTAACTCGTGTTGAGGATGCGGGGGGACAGTGCGTTTTTTGTGGTAGCCCAGCCGACGGCATTTCGCAAGCGGCAGATAGAGCGTTTTAGCTTTGAAAAAAGTAAAACGCGAGGCGGCGGCACAGCGCCGCCCGGCCCGAAGTGAGCGGAAAAACCGCGTTTTTTCCGCGAAGCGACAGGCCGTATGGTTTGAAACACTGTGCGTTTCAAACTGAAAATGCTCCAATAGAAAAGGCCGCCCGAAGGCGGCCTTGCGAAATCGTGTCAGACGCGAACTACTGGGCGATCACGCGGAAGTCGTCGCGGCGGTTCTGGGACCACACGGATTCGCCGGAACCCTGCACCACGGGGTTTTCCTTGCCGAAGCTGATCATTTCCAGCTGGCTGGGATTCACGCCGAGGGTGACCATGTATTCGTAGGCAGCGCGGGCGCGACGTTCGCCGAGGGCGAGGTTGTATTCCTGGGTGCCGCGTTCGTCACAGTTGCCTTCGATGCGCACGCGGATGCTGGGATACTGCTTCATCAGTTCGGCCTTGGTCTTCAGCACTTCCTTGTATTCGGGCTGAATGTCGAACTTGTCGAAGGCAAAGAGCACGCGGCCATCGGTGATCTGCTGCACGGCAGCCTGCAGAGCGGGATCCATGCCCTGATCAGCGTTGGGATCAGCGGTAGCGGTTTTCTTGGAGCAGCCGAAACCGGCGGCCAGAGCCAGAACCAGAGCCAGAATAAGAGCGTAGCGTTTCATGATGTTCCTCCTGAGATCTCTCGCGGCAGGAGTCGGACTCCTGCCTGTGAGCAGAGAAAAATATTGCTCACAGGGCGGATGGTATATGTCATGCCGATTTTGTCAAGATGCGGCAGGGGCCGCAGGCCGTGTTTTAGACGTGAAACGGGGCGTTTTCCCTCGTTTTGTGAGGAAAAACGCCCCGTTATCGCGGTACTATTTTTTTTACGCTATTCGCCTTCGGGCATGCCCCAGCGCGGGAAGGAGGCGTCTCCGCCGCCGGTGGGCACCTTCTTGGCGTCGCCGCCGTGGCGGGTCGTGAGATAGATGCCGCGCGAGCCGCCGCGGCTGGAGGTAAAGGCAATGAAGTAGCTGTCGCCGCAGAAAGAGGGCTGTTCGTCGCTGCCGGGGCCGAAGGAAATCTGGCGTTCGGCTCCGGTGACCATATCCTGCACGAAGATGCGGTGGCCGTATTCCGTCATGCGGCTGTAGGTGACGAGCGTGCCGTCGGGGGAAAGGTTGGCTTCGGTATTATAGCCGCCGTTCATGCTCACGCGGGTGGTGGCGCCGCTGTTCAGGTCCTTGAGGAAGATCTGCGGGCCGCCGAGGCGGGAGGAGGTAAAGGCCATCTTGGTGCCGGTCTTGTCAAAGGTCGGGGACACGTTGATGGAGTGCCCGCCCTCAAGGACGCGTTCCTTCTGGAAGGCATGGTTCAGCAGGTAGATGACGGGATACTTGCCGTTGGACAGGGCCACGGCGACCTTGTTGTCGGGCGTGAAGGACGGCCCGATGACCACGTTGCCGGGGAAACGCACGCGCTGCACACTGCCCTTCTTGCGATCCCATACGCCGAGCGAATGAGACTTGGGATCAATGTGCGTGAAAACGATGAAGCGGCCGTCAATGGACCAGGCAGGCGACAGGGCCTCGCCGGAAATGCGGGTAATCTGGCGCAGGTTGCGTCCCGTGGGCTTGCAGAGCCAGACATTGGAACTCATGCGGCCGGTCTTCTTGACGAAGGCCAGAGTGGAGCGGAAGAAGGCGCCGCTGCCGGTAAGCACTTCCAGGAGATCCGCGCAGAAGCGGTCCGCGACTTCGGGCAGCTCCTTGGAACTCACGCGGGGATATTCCTTGCCGAAGAGACGGCCGCCGGTGTTGGTTTCAAAGGCGCGGATCTGCACGGGCGAGGTGCCCCGGTCGCCATTGGGCCAGTAGGTCGTGACCACAATGTCGCTGCCGGCGAGCTGGAAGCGCTTGAAGTCGAGATTCGGCGGCTCGTAGCCCTGAAGCACCGTGCCGCCGAGAACGGCCTTGGGATCGGTCAGGCGCATGAAGGGCAGAAAGCTCAGGTTTTCGTTAATCAGCTTCTGCAGTTCCGCGCCCATATTGCCCGCTTCTTTTTCGGGACCTGTCAGAGGCGCGGCCAGAGCCAGATTGACGCTGTTTTGTCCGGGACCATAGATGTCCACGCGCATGGCGGCATGCACAGAGCCCGCCGCCAGCAGGCACAGACCCAGAACCGACAGAAGAAAAGTGCGTTTCATGGAAAAGGCATCCTCGCAGATCGACGCGCCGTTATTGCAGCTAGCGCGTCAGGGTTAAGGTGACGTCCATCGTGGAGCCGAGGCCGGCCGGCGGCGGCGGAATGCTGCCGGCACGTTTGATGCCCTGGCGCACGTATTTGTCGAGGCGTTCGTCGCCGCTGCCGGAAACGATGTCGTAGTGCTTTATGTTGCCTGCCGTATCGACGTCAAGTCGTACGGTGACGCGATAGGTGCCGGGCTTGCTTTCCACCGGGATGAAGATGGCGTTGCGGAGCTTCCAGACGACATTGGAAAAATAGCGCTTGAACTGCGGGCCGTAGGCATCCTGGGCAATGCCGGACGAGGTGGCCGGAACCGACGCCGGAGAAGGCGTAATTCCCTGATGCGCGGTTGCATTTTCCGGGGGCGTGGTCAGGGCGGGAGACGCTGCCGGAGCCGGCGAACCTGCCGGGGCGGCGGGCGTCTGGGGAGCCGCGGGCGCGCTTTTGGCGCGGGGGGTGCCTGTCCAGAAGGCGAGATAGACGTCAATGGGCATGCTGTAGGGCGGCGTGCCGTAGCTTTCCGTGGCCTTGACGGCTTCACAGGCGGAAATGTCCAGCGCCGGATAGCCTGAAGAGCTTACCGGAGTGCAGGAAAGCACGCGGCCGCGCCCGTCGAGAGAAACGCGTACGCGCAGGAGCACATTGTTTTTGATGCTCGGTGGCGACCAGCGTTCGGATACCTTTTCGAGCTTGGCTCCGGCATAACCGTCCTGGTGATCGGCGGCCATGAT
>CAMBWG010000164.1 GCA_945871415.1 uncultured Desulfovibrio sp. | reverse complement strand
CTCCCCGCGCGTTCCCGTTCGTCCCAGGACGGCGCAACCGTCAGGGCCAGCGTGGCGGCGTCGGCGCGGGCTTCCGCCGCAAAGCGGGCGGCCAGGCGCGCGGCCCGGTCCCGGCGTCCTCTGATGGCCGCGCAGGCGTCGGCGTCTCCCTGAAACTGATCGAGTTTTTGCTGAAAGCGCTGTTCCAGCGGCAGCGCCCACGCGCCGCAGACGACCTTGTCCGCCAGAAAGACCAGTTCGCGTGCCGTCAGCGGGGCATCGTCGGGAAGGGTGAGATCCCGATGCGATTCCACCAGCCAGGCCAGATGGTCCAGCCCGTAATGGCGCAGAAGTCTCCCCGCCGCGGCTTCGTGCCCGGGCTGTCCCTTGCAGATATCATGGAGCAGTCCGCCCGTAAGAGCTTCTTCTTCCGCCACCGGCGTTTCGCCTCTGTCGGCGCGCGCCGCATTGAGCGCCCGGGCCAGCGCCGCAGCGACTGCGCCCACGGCCCGGCAGTGACGTTGCCCGCGCGGCGGCAGACCTTCGATTTCCAGCATTTTTTCCGCTTCTTCGGGAGAAAGCAGATGACGCCGCGCGGCGGCTTCCTTCAGGGTCGCATAGTCCGCCTGCGTGTCCATGTCCGGCAGGCAGAAAGCATCCGCCACAGGGACGGCGCGGCGCGGCAGCCCTTCCAGAGCTTCGCGCAGGCCGCCTTGTCCCCGCCAGGCAAGCACGTGCCGCACACAGGCGCGGGGCAGCAGCGGCGGGTGGCCTTCCCTGCCGTCATAGGACGGCAGCAGCACCGTATCTGTTCCGTCGGCGGCATCGAGCAGGCGTTGCAGGGTCAGCAGGCGCACAAGAGGAATATCCACCGGGTGGACAAAGACGGCCTCCGTTTCTTCCGGCAGGGATGCAAGGCCCGTCAGTACGGACGAGAACATGCCGTTTTCCGGTTGGGGGTTGCGCACGCCGCGCGCGCCGCAGGCACGGGCAGCCGCGTCCACCTCGTCGCCTCGAAAGCCGGATACCACCATAACGGGCACCTGCAGGGCCGCATACGTCCGGCACAGCAGTTCCAGCGCGCTGCATGTCCCGCTCCCCGCAGGGAGCGGCAGCAGGGGCTTGAATGCGCCCATACGGCTGGAAAAGCCCGCGGCAAGGATCAGCGCCAGCGTCCGCACGGCGCTCCCCGCCTGTGAGCAATGCACTGGGCAATGATGCTGATGGCGATTTCTTCCGGCGTTTCCGCGCCGATGGCAAGGCCTATGGGCGAATGCACGCGCTCCAGGTCCGTCCGGGTAAAGCCTTCTTCCCGCATACGCTGAAAAACCTGTTCTTTTTTGCGGCTGCTGCCGATCATGCCGATATAGCCTGCCTCTGTGCGCAGGGCCTGCGCCAGTACCGTTCCGTCATGCAGATGGCCGCGTGTCACAATCACAATATAGTCCCGCGTTCCGGGAGCGAGTTCGTCAAAGCTATGGGCAAAGTCCGGCACGACCCGTGTGGAAGCGGCTTCGGGAAAGCGCTCCGGCCGCGCAAATTCGGCTCTGTCATCCAGAACGTGCACTTCAAAGCCCGCCAGCGCCCCGGCGGTGACCGTCGGGCGGGAGACGTGTCCGCCTCCCGCGATGATCAGCCGTTGCGCCGGGCGGTACGGTTCGGCAAACAGCGTCTTTCCGCTCACGGAAATCACCGCGGCTTCCGTCATGCCGCGCAGCGTCGTCAGATTTTCCGGCGTCAGCGTCAGCGGCGCGCCCAGCAGGCGACCGTCCGCCGTCAGCAGGCTCCACGGCGTCTCACCGTCCGGGGGAAAGGGTCGCAGTGCCACGCAGCCGTCCCCCCGCTCATCCTGCGCCGCCTGCCGCAAAAGCGCAAGAGGGGCCGCGTCCGGCAAAAAAGGCTCTATGAGCAGCCGGACCTGTCCGCCGCAGATCATTTCCGCATTGGCGGCAAGCTGTCCGTCCATGACAAAGTTCAGCTCCGTTGCCTGTCCGCTGCGCAGGGCCTGCGCGCAGGCCTCGATGGCCTGAGCTTCGGCCAGCCCGCCGCCCGTCGTGCCGCACAGCAGACCGCTCGCGTCAGCCAGCAGCTTGGAACCGGCCCCGCGCGGCGCGGAACCATCCTGATACACTATGGTCGCCGTGGCAACGGCCTCCCCGGCCGCCAGATGCCTCACAATCTCTGATAACAGGCTGTTCATGGAACGTGCCCTCGCTGTTTATTGTTGTTATATAAAATGTTGGGGGAGGGGACCCCCTCTGCTGGCGCGAGAGGGCCCAGCCTTTCCGCAGGAAAGGCGTTCCCGTAGTTCTTCCCCCAAACCCCCACCTCTCCCCAGCGCGCTTTTATTTGAATTTTGGGGCGTTGCGGTAGTGCTACCGTCTGCACTCCGGTCACCGTCCCCCGATGTTATAGAGCGTTTTACCTTTGGAAAAGGTGAAGCGCGAGGCGGCGTTGTGTCGTTTTTAAAGGTAAAAATACTCTAAGAATATGCAATACTTAAAACAGCAATGTTTCATCGGGGGACGGTTGCCGACAGGAAAACTCCTGTGTTTCCGTGCCGGGCATCCTCCAGAAGAAAGCTCGTTTGGGAAGGGATGGGGGGAGTTTGAGGGGGGAAGGGGAACCCTTTACGCGCGAGCTAAAGGGTTCCCCTTCCCCCCTCAAGAGCGCCTCCAGCCCCCTTGGGAACGGCGCGCAGCACGATGGCGTCGCCTTCGCGGACGTAGCGGCCCAGAACGGGGCCGAGGCGATGCAGCGGACTGCCGCAGGCGCAGGGGCCGGGCAGGAGCGAGGCGGAGTCACCGGTACGATAACGGACAAGGGGCATGGCTTCCCGTTGCAGGGTTGTCAGGACCAGCTCGCCCACCTGTCCTTCCGGCAGGGGGACTCCGGTGACGGGATCAATAATCTCTATGAGGCAGTCCAGCTCCCGCAGATGATGACCTTCCCGGGCGGGACATTGCACGCCGCCGCCGAAGCCGGATTCCGTCAGGCCGTAGTGATCGAGCGTCAGACAGGAAAAGGCCGCGCTGATGCTCTCCTGTAGTTCCGGGCGAAAGACGCCTCCGCTGGACAGCGCGCCGTGCAAATGACAGGCGGCTGCATGCAGCGTGGCATCACGCGCGGCTGCATGCAGCAGGGCTTCCAGCTGTTCCGGGCCGCCGATGATGGTATCGGGCCGGACGCGCTCGAAATCCTCACGCAGACTTTCCGGCGTGGCGGCCGGGTTGCCGCCCTCCACGCGAATGCCTGCGGGAGACAGGGCCTGCCGGAGCAGATCCGTCACACCGTCGGGACGATCCGCGCCGGGGAGCAGCACCAGCAGCGATTGCCCCGGTTCGATTAACTGCCGCATCCCTACGGCAAAGAAGAGGGCCGTGCGCTTCAAATCGTGTTCGGAAAAGGCAAGACGCTTGGGCAGGCCCGTGCTGCCGGAGGTTTGCAGGGTCACAATGCGTTGCACATCGCCTTGCGAGATGCAGAGAAAATCCTGCCAGCGGCGCAGGTCTTCCACAGTGGTAAAGGGCAGACGGGCCAGCTCCGCAAGGGAGCGGAGCTGCAAATCGCGTCCGGCCAGCGTCCTTTTATAGAAGCGGCTGTGCGTCGCCGCCCAGGCCAGCGTCTGTCGCAGCAGGCGCAACTGGGTTGCGCGTACGCGATCCGGCAGCGGCAGGGCCTCCGGGCCGTCGCACTCGCGGGAAATCCAGGCATCCAGCACACAGGGGCCGGTCATACGCGCCCCCTGTAGAGCGGCTGCCCGTTGCAGGACGTCAGATTATAGGCACAGAAGGGAATGAGCGTTCCGGGACCGGTGACAATGTGGATGCAGCAGCCGCGTACCCGCTCAATGTCAAAACTCAAGGCGTCCTGAAAAGCCATGGCCGAGACCGTGAAGCGTCGATCCGCGCCGGAGGTATTCAGGAAGCGGGAAAAGCTGTCGGCGGCGGCCGGTTCGGAGTGCGGCGAGCCCCAGTGTCCGGCCACAAAGGCCCGCGAACGGCGCGCGCCTTCGGCATTGTCCAGTCGTGAACCGCTGCCGCCGCAGCAGGCAGCGCCCGCCGGTTCGGCGGAGAGGCCCCGGCCTTCCCGCGCATAGACGGCGCTGAACGAGCACAGGGAATGTTCGCAGGACGGGGCGTGCAGATGCCGGGCTCTGACCATGCCGCCGCTTTGCTGCTCCAGCGCCAGCATGAGATCGGGCAGCGTCAGCCGGGGGCTTTCGTCCAGAGACCACGGCGTGCGCCCGAAGGAGGCCGCGGGCTGAAAATGCAGACCGCGTACCACGGGGCCCTGCTGTACGGCCCAGCGGAGCAGGTCGCCGATCGTGCCGTCGTTGACGCCGCGAACCAGCGTGCAGACCAGCACGACGCCCAGCCCGACCTCGCCGCAGCGACGCAGGGCTTCTTGTTTGAAGTCCAGACAATCGCGCCCTCGCAGCGTTTGGAAAACGGCGTCATCCAGCCCGTCCCATTGCAGATAGACGGAATCCAGTCCGGCTTCCCGGAGACGGCGGGCATAGCCTTCTTCCGTGGCCAGCCGCAGGCCGTTGCTGTTGACCTGCACCAGACCGAAGCCCAGTTTCCGCGCCGCAGAGATGCTCTCCGGCAGAAAGTCGCACAGCGTCGGTTCGCCGCCGGAAAACTGAACGTTGCACGCGCCGGAAACTGTCCGCAGGCCGCGCAGACGGTTCAGCACTTCGTCGGCGCTCAGATCGCCGGAAGAGTTTCCCGCTGCCGCGGCATAACAGACGGGACAGGCCATGTTGCAGCGCTGCGTTACTTCAATGAGGCCGGTGCAGGTATGCTGAGCGTGATCCGGGCAGAGGCCGCAATCGTAAGGGCAGCCCTTGTCCGCGACATGTCCGGGCTGTCGGGGCGGCGCGGGGATGCGCTCCGTCACCCAGTCCAGAAAATCCGGCAGTCCCTGGCCCTGACGCCAGACCGGCGTGCGGAAGTCGCCGTGCTGCGGGCAGTGTTTGTGCAGAAAGATGCGTCCGTCGGGCGCAAGGCGATAGGTGGCGTCGATGCGGCGCAGGCATTCCGGGCAGACGCTCTGCGTCTGATGCAGGGCGGTATGGGCATCCATGATCAACCAGCCATGTCCACGTTGTAGTTTTCCAGAATCTCAAGAATCGTTCCCCAGCAGCGCGCCAGCAGCTCGCCGCAGACCTGCATGTCGGGCCTGCCGTCATCGGACACGGCTCCGGCCTGCCGCATAAGCCCCGCGCTGACCTGCTCGCAGCCATAGCCGCCGAAGTCGGCGCACGCGTCATAAAACCATTCGGCGTAGTCGTTGCACATGGCTTCCAGCATGGGATGCGGCTCGTTGTCCTGCCCGGACAAATAGGCAAGGATCATGGCCCCGCCGCCCAGCAGACCGCACGGCCCGCCGGACTGGCCCACGCCGTGGCACAGGCCGCGCGCGGCCAGCAGCCAGACTGTATTTTCCTCGCCGCGCACCTGCAAAGCCAGCGCGGCCAGCAGCTGACTGCAACACATGCCAGCGCGGATTTGCGGCAGTATTTCCAGTAAGACAGGATTCATTGTTTTTCCTTTTCTGATATCTTTAGAGCATTTTCAGTTTGAAACGCGTTGCGTTTCAAACCATAAGGCC
>CAMBWG010000163.1 GCA_945871415.1 uncultured Desulfovibrio sp. | reverse complement strand
CAGCCTTGCGTCGGGCTGATGCGGATGTAGCGCAGGCCGATCTGGAGGAAAAAAAGGCGGAAGTCTGCGTGCAGTCCGCCCGTAATGATGCGCAGCGTCTACGTAATGAGGAGACAGAGGCCCGGACAGCTCTGAAAAAGGCGCAGGAGGCGTGTGCAGCCGCTCTTTCCCCCTATGGCATTCAGCCGGATTTCATACCGGAGCTGCTGGCCGGGCAGGTCAGGGAGTTGGAACGTCGCTCCGCCCGCCGCCTGAATATGATGCGGCAGTACGAGGAACTGCTGAAGAAAAGTATTCTGCTGGAGAATGACAAAAAGCATTTAGACGAGCAGTATGGCCGCGCCGCCGCTGCGTGCGAGCAGCAGGCCGCAACGCTGGAAGCGGCAGACAACAGATTGCGGCAACAGCGGAAAGAGCGCGAGGATCTCGGCGTGGGCCCGGATCCCGCAGCGGAGGAGAGAACGCTGCACGAGGCCGTGGCGCAGGCCGAACGGCATCTTGAGGAGGCGCGTCGTCGGCATGCTTTTACCGATCAGAGCCGTCTTATGACCAGCACAAGCCTGGAGGAACGGCGGCATACCGTGGAATCCTGCCGTCGGGCCTGTCATACTGCGGAAGAGGCCTTGCAGGCATGTTTGCGAGAGCACGATTTTCTGCGGGAAGAGGATGTTCGCAAGGCGCTTCTGAGCGAAGAAGAGCGCGGCTGCTGGCAGACGCGTCTGAATGCCCTGCATGTGCAGCAGGGGGCCGCCCACAGCGGGCTGGAGCAGGCTCGGCAAGAGCTGTGGGAAATGCGGCAACTCAAAAAAACGCCGCTGGATCTGCCGGCCCTGCATGTGCAGGCCGAGGGCGTGAAGGAGTCTCTGCGTCTGGCGCAGCAGCGTCTGGGGGCCTGCCGGCAGACGCTGGAAACAGCGGAGCAGCAACGGGAACAACAGGCCGGAATTTTTGCTGAAATTGCCTCCCGCGAACAGGAGCTCCAGCGCTGGCAGGAGCTGGACGCCCTGATTGGCGCGGCGGAAGGCAAGACGTATCGCAAGTTTGTCCAGGGGCTGACTTTCGAGCGTTTATTGGCGCATGCCAACAGGCGTCTGCAGGATCTTTCCGACAGATATGTTTTGCTGGCTGATCAGACCCGGCATCTGGAATTTCAGGTTATGGACAACTATCAGGCAGGGGAGTGCCGCTCCGCGCGAAACCTTTCCGGCGGCGAAACCTTTCTGGTCAGTCTTGCGCTTGCGTTGGGACTTTCCCGCA
Organism: uncultured Desulfovibrio sp.; assembly: GCA_945871415.1. Taxonomy (GTDB): domain Bacteria; phylum Desulfobacterota; class Desulfovibrionia; order Desulfovibrionales; family Desulfovibrionaceae; genus Desulfovibrio. Next base: position 4,359 of record CAMBWG010000163.1, on the reverse strand, counting down.
TGACCGGTCATTCCATCAACATAGAATCACTGTTCCTCGACGAGGGCTTCGGCACGCTGGATGAAGACGCTCTGGACGCGGCTCTGTCCGTCTTGTCGCAATTGCGTCAGGAAGGCACGCTGATCGGCATTATTTCCCATGTTCCGGCATTACGCGAACGCATTTCCGCACAAATAGCCGTTATTCCCGAAGCGGGAGGGCGGAGTCGTCTGGAAGGGGCAGGATGTTCCAGAGGAGAGTGATGTGCCTGTGACTTTGATAAAAAAGTCAATGAAATCATATTTATATACAAAACAGGTAAAATGTGTGACGCTAATAAAAAAGTCATAATCAAAGTTATGTAAACCAAAACTACACACACAACACCTCAACACCAACCAACAAAAACACATCGCAAAATCCACACCAAAACAGCATATCCTTACGATAAAAACAAAGAAGACAGACAGCATTCCCGGCCTGTCTTCTCAACATTTTTCAGGAATTTCAAACGGTGTTCCCGGAAGAATATCCTTCGGCAGGAAAAGTAACGAGAGTAGAGCGTTTCAACTTTGCAAACAGCGCGGGAGAATGGATTCGCGCTGGGGGAAGGAAACACCCCTTGCGCGCCGGCCGCGACCGAAGGCGGCCGCAGGCCGTGCCCGTTGCGACGAAGGAAACTACGGGCATCGACAGCGGAGATAAGGGTTTTCCTTCCCCCGGACATTTACGAATGACGAACAGTAATTCCTAGACCAGCGGCGAGCACAGTTCCTTCAGGGGACAATAGGCGCAATGGCCGCCCGCATTGGCGGTAAAGGAAGGCGCATAGCGCATATGCCAGACAAGGAAGGAAAGCACATCCTCACAGCGATCAATAATTGTGTTCATGTCCGCGTCCGCAGCGGCTTCCGCGTCCAGCAGATGACGCTCCTTGCCGCTGTCGCGCAATTCCACGCAGGCGGCGTTTGCCAGAGGCGCGATGCCGCGCGCCCGGGCCATGGCAAGATAGCAGAGCAGCTGGATACTGGGCACCAGTGCCCGCACTTCGGCAAGAACGGCATCGCCGTCCGAGGCATCGTCGCTGTCTTCCAGCGCGGCCATGCGCTCAAACAGGGCGCTTTCTTTCCAGAAGACACTCCCGGCCAGCGCAATGGAACCCGTCTTGTAATCTATGATATGTATGGCCCCGTCACGGAGATCAAGACGGTCCATGATACCATAAAAACGATGTTCCCCGCTGCGCAGGATCAGCGAGGCCTCAATTTTCTGCTCCACGCCCAACAGAACGGAAGGCCCGGGCAGGGCTTTCACAAAGGCCTCGAATCGCAGAGGGACGGCCGCCTGCAGCATGGCGAAGCTGTCCGGCGGCAAAAGCTGCTGCAACTTCTTTTCTTTGACCTGCTCCTTAAAGCATTCCTTCAAGCTGTCCAGCAGCGCCGCTTTTCCCTCTTTGCTGACGGGCAGCGCCTTATTTTCATAGGGGCGGAAGGTCTGCTGCAGGACGCTGTGCAGCAGACTGCCGACGGCGGCGGGATCATCGCCTTCATTCACGGTGTCCAGCTCACGCAAACCGCAAAGGTGCGTCCAGACAAAACGCAGCGGGCAACGCAGATAGGCATCAAGATGCGTCGGCGACAGAGGCGAGGCTTCCAGCCAGTGCTCCATGGCTGCGGCCAGAGGCGCCGTACGGGCCAGCGCGGGAGCGGACGCTCCAAAGGGGCGCACCACGCAGGAAGCCATTTCCAGAAGGCCGTCGCCGGGCTTCAGCAGCTGTTTCCGTCGCAACTCCTCCTGCCAGACGGTCTGCTCCACAAAGCGGCTGCGGCACTTCTTCCCGTCAAACAGCGCTGACTGCGTGGAACCTTCCTGCCAGTAGAAGGTGACATGCCGTGCCGACGCGCACAGACGATAGAGATTATGCGCCATAATCAGCTCGCGGCGGCGATTGTCCGGCAGGCCAAGCAGGGGACGCAGACTGTCCGGCAGCAGCACATCCTGGGTAGGCTGTCCCGGTAATCTGTCGTCCGTGGCTTCCAGAATATGCACATGGTCAAAATGCAGCAGACGCGTTTCCAGCATACCGAGGACCTGCACCCCGCTCAGCGGATCCGCCTCAAAGGGGATGCGTTCCTGGCGGAGGACTTCGCGCGTTATGCCGCGCAGCTGTGCCGGCGTCAGCGGCTGTTCCGCCAGCGCATTGTCACGCAGTACCGGAAGCACTTTCTGCATGACGCGATACAGAGCTTCGGCATCCAGCGGATACCCGGCCCAGATATCCTGACCGTATTCCAGCAGCAGCGTGCACACGCCGTCAATGGCGGCGGCCATATCCGCGGTAGTCGAGACAGCGGCAAATGCCGTGATCAGCCGCTCGACAAGCAGATACAACAGGGACTGCGTCATCTCGTCCCCTTCGGTCACGGAATCGATCAACTCCCGGGGCGACACAAAGCGACGTCCGCGTCTGATCTGTCTGTCCAGCGCAAAAAGAGCCGGGCGCAGGGAAGCGTCGTCAGACGCTCCCGCCGGACGCAGCAGGCCGAGATAGGGATGGGAAAGCGCGGCCTGCAAAGCACGCCAGTAATACTGGCCGCCTTCCGCGGCATTTTCCCGCTCCTGCAGACGCAGCAGGCTGTCCAGCAGCTGATACAGCGGCGTCCGCTCCAGAGGGTAGCCCATGGAGATATTGACATTCTTTTCGGGCAGCTCGTGCAGCAGGGGCATCAGCAGGCCGCCGTCGCCCAGCACGACGGCCGTGGATTCTCCGCCTTTTTCCCTGTCCTGCAGGCGCGCGCCGACTTCCCTGAGCTGCGAATGCGCGTCATACCCGGCAAAGAAATGCCATTGCGGGCCGGCGTCCTCTCCGGGGACATCCCGCACACGGGCTTCCGCCCCCCACTGGCGCAGCCACCGGGCATGCTCCCGGCAGGCCCAGTGGCAGGAAGCTTTGTCCCCCGGGGCCGCCAGCGCCGGATCGGTATGCAGGCAGACATCCGCGCCATGTTCCCACAAGGCCCGGAGCACCGCATCTTCCGTTGCCGTCAGCTGAAAGAAACCGGCAATGACGACGGCCCGTTCCCCGGAAGGAACAAACAGAGGAGGAATCTGATTCGCATGCCGTGCCGCCAGCATGGCGTCAAGACCGGGCGTTGACCAGCGGCGTTCCTCAAGCGCGCCCAGATAGGCCGTGCCGATACGGCCCAGCGCCCCCAGCAGCGCTGCGGCGTGGGGAGAGACATCTTCTTCCGCATAGGGCAAATCCTGCACATCCACACACTGACCGAACATTTCCTCCAGAAGTCCGGCAAGCCGCACCCCCCACGGAAAAAAGCGCTCCATCGGCATGCTGGAAAAAAGACGTTCCAGCCCCTCGTCCTCCGGCGACAGGGCCCGGATACAGCTATGGAGCAGAGCCACGCGGTCAAGCATATTGGCTTCGCGCAGTGGCATGGGCGGCAGACTGCCGCGCCATGTCCTGAAAACTTCCGTCATGGTAAGCATTTTCGGCAGGATGCGCCCTCCCTCAGGATCTTTCGCGTAAAGCTCCTGAAGATAGCGCCAGGGCCGCCGGTGCGGCACAATCAGCAGAGTCTGCAAACGACGGCGCCCGGGATCATCCATGAAATGTTGCAGCGCCGGCAGGAAGGGACGTCCCCAGGGGAACAGAAAAATATCGCCGCTCATGCACGCTCTCCTTGTCCGCACGGCTTCTGCACAGCCTGCAAGGCTGCGTGATAGTCAGCTTCCAGATCGGAAGCGGCCCGCAATCCCACTGCCTTGAAGCGTCGCAAATCCACATAGATCAGCAGGGCGCAGGCCGCGGGCTGTTCCTTTTCCGGCAGGCAGGCCAGATAACGCCGCATTTGCGCTTCATACGCGGGGCGGTCTTCGCCTGTCTTGTAATCCACAATCAGAAGTCCCCACGTTTCGCGCACCAGCAAATCGGCGCGCAGCTCCACACCGTCGGCGCTCATCAGCGGTTGTTCCGGGACGCCGTGTTCCAGCCAGCGGGGCAGATCGCTCTGCGCAAGGCACCAGCTGACGGCTTCCTCCAGATCCGCCCCCAGCCCTTCGTCAAGCGCCTCTCCGGCGGCCGGAGCCGCAAGCGTCCGCACGCGGGCGACAGCGCGGGCCGCGTCCTGCGTAACGTCGCCGGAACAGTCCAGATGCTCCAGACAGGCATGAAAGAGCACACCCCGATCCTTGGGACGAAAACGAAGTTCTTCCAGCGGATTACGAAAAACCTTGAGTTGCGGCAGCCACTGCATGGGCCGCCACTCCCCTGCGGGAGGCAGCTCCCGGCCGGGCAGAGCCTCGGGAATGTCGGGCAGGGAAGGCCGCTTTGCGATACCGGAAGATGCGGATGCCGCCTGCCGG
>CAMBWG010000162.1 GCA_945871415.1 uncultured Desulfovibrio sp. | reverse complement strand
TGGGCAAGGTCGCCGCGGCCTGCGACGACTGGCACATGCCTCTGCTGGCCATGATGTACGCCCGCGGTCCCGAAATCGCCAACAGCTTCGATCCCAAGGTCGTGGCGCACTGCGCGCGCGTGGGCGTGGAACTGGGCGCGGACATCGTCAAGGTGTCCTACACCGGCGACATGGACAGCTTCGCCGACGTGGTGTCCGGCTGCTGCGTGCCGGTCGTCATTGCCGGCGGCGAGCGCATGGACTCCACCCGTCAGGTCCTGCAGATGGTGCATGACTCCATCAAGGCCGGCGGCGCGGGCGTATCCATGGGCCGCAACGTCTTCCAGCATCCCCGCCGCATCGAGCTCATGCGGGCTCTGCGCGCCATCGTCCACGACAATGCCGACGTGGATCACGCTCTGGCCATTGTGGGAGAATAAGATGGCGCGGATTTACTTCAAATGCGTTCCTTTCAGCAAGGAACATGTGACGCTGGCGCTGGAGTCCGGTGTGGACGGCGTCATCGTCCCCCGCGACACCGTGGAATCCGTCGCCCGTCTTTCCCGCTGCCCGGTGCTGGCGGCCGAGGACGTGCCCGCCGTCAGCCTCAATGAAAAAGCCGACGAGGAAGCCGTGCTGCAACGCCTGCGCAACGGCGAAAGCGTGGCGCTGGCGCGCGGCTGGGAAATCATTCCCGTGGAAAACCTGCTGGCCCAGAGCGACCACGTGCTGGCCGAAGCCGGCTCGCTGGACGAAGCCCGTCTTGCCGCGGGCATTCTGGAGCGCGGCGTGGACGGCATTGTGGTGCTGCCCGAAGCCATAAGCGATCTCAAGGCCATTGTGGCCCAGTGCAAGGTCGCCCAGGCGCAGGAAAATCTTCAGGAAGCCGTAGTCACCCGCGTGGAGCCCGTGGGCCTCGGCCACCGCGTCTGCGCCGACACCATCTCGCTGCTCCGGCGCGGGCAGGGCATGCTGGTCGGCAATTCCAGCGCCATCACCTTTCTGGTGCATGCCGAAACCGAGCATAACGAATATGTGGCCGCCCGCCCCTTCCGCGTCAATGCGGGGGCCGTGCATGCCTATGCCCGCCTGCCCCACGACCGCACCTGCTATCTCGGCGAATTCCGCGCCGGGCAGGAAGTGCTCATTGTGGATGCCGACGGTTCCACCTCCGTGGCGACGCTCGGTCGCGTCAAGATTGAAGTGCGTCCCATGCTGCTGGTGGAAGCGGAAGTCCGCACGCCCGAAGGCGTGAGCAGAGGAGCCGTTTTCCTCCAGAATGCCGAGACCATCCGCCTGACCGCTCCCGGCGGCGTGCCCGTCAGCGTGGTGGACCTCAAGCCCGGCGACGTGGTTCTCTGCCGCACCGACGAAGCCGGACGCCATTTCGGCATGCGCATCCGCGAAGATATCCGGGAGGTCTAGGCATGACGCGCGAACAACAGACAGCCGCCCCCAGCCCGGCACAGCGTCTTTCAGCCATCCGTACTGAAATTGACGACGTGGATCACAAACTGCTGGCGCTGCTCAACCAGCGCGCCGCCCTCAGCCAGGAAGTGGGACGCATCAAGGCTTCCGATCCCGACGGCATGGTCTTCAAGCCCCTGCGCGAGCGGGAAGTGCTGGACAAGCTGGCCGCCGACAACAACGGCCCCCTGCCCGACGATCACCTGCGGGCCATCTGGCGGGAAGTCTTCTCGTCCTCCCGCGCTCTGCAACGCCCCCAGAACGTGGCCTATCTCGGCCCTGAGGGAACCTTCTCCTATTTTGCGGGCGTGGAGTATCTCGGCCGCGCCGCCCGCTTCCATCCCTGCAACGATCTGGCGCAGGTCTTCGAGGAAGTGAGCGACGGTACCTGCGAGCTGGGCGTCGTACCGCTGGAAAATTCCCTGCAGGGCACCGTGGGCGTCAGCTTCGATCTCTTCCTGCGGCACGAAGTCTTCATCCAGGCCGAGCTCTTTTCGCGCATCTCGCATTGCCTTCTGAGCAATGCAACCTCGCTGGCGGAGATCACCACGGTCTACTCCCATCCGCAGCCGCTGGCTCAGTGCGCGGGCTGGCTGCGCGCCCATCTGCCCGCGGCGGGCCTCGTCCCCGTGGAATCCACCGCCGCCGCCGCGCGTCGCGCCGTTGATCCCGGCACGGCCGCCATCGGCAACGGCAAGCTGGCCGCCATGACGGGCCTCGGCATTCTGGCCCGGCGCATCGAGGACGAGCCCGGCAACTGGACGCGCTTTGTCATCATCGGGCCCAGACCCGCCCGCGCCCAGCTCGGCGGCGCGGTCAACACGCCCGTGCCCGGCCATACGGGCGCGGACAAGACAAGCCTGCTCTTCACCCTGCCCGACAAGGCCGGTTCCCTCTGCACCGTGCTCAATCTGCTGGCGTCGCATCATATTAATATGCGCAAGCTCGAATCGCGCCCGCTGCGCGGTCAGTGCTGGAAATACGCCTTCTTTGCCGACGTGGAATGCGATCTGGAAGCGCCGCAATATGCCGACGCCCTGCAAAAGCTGGCCGAAACCTGCACATCCTTCCGCATTCTCGGCTGCTATCCCACCGGGCCGCAGCTCGACCGCACCGACGCCGCCGATCAGCCCGAGGAGGCCCGCCATGTCTAGCCCGCGTCGCGTCACGGCGCCCGCCTCCAAGTCTCTGTCGCACCGCTACTGCATCGGCGCGGCGCTGGCGGCCGGAGAAAGCCGCCTCCGTCATGTGCTCGAAAGCCGCGACACCCAGTGTACCCGCGCCATTCTCTCCGCCGCCGGGGCCGCCTTCCATGCCGGAGGACAAAGCGATTACGGCGACGCCGCCGACTGGCGCGTGTGCGGCATGGCCGACGGCCTGCCCCGGGGCGGCGCGCCCGACGCGCCCCTCTCCTGCGACGTGCACGAATCCGGCACCACCTGCCGTCTGCTGACGGCCGTGCTGGCCGCGGGCAGAGGCTGTTTCCGCATTCACGGCGCGCCCCGCATGCACGAGCGCCCCATTGCCGAACTTACCGACGCCCTCGCGCCGCTGGGGCCGCGCATCCGTTTTGAAGGCAGGCCCGGCTGTCCGCCGCTGCTGCTTGAAACCGAAGGCCTCGACGCCGACGCCGTCAACGGGCCTGTGCCTCTGGGCATGGATCATTCCAGTCAGTATTTCTCCGGTCTGCTGCTGGCCGCGCCTCTGGCGGGCGCGGCGCACGGCAGTCCGCTGACCGTGGCTCTCACCGGCGGCAAGGCCGTCTCCTGGCCCTATGTCGGCCTGACCCTGCAATGTCTCCGGGACTTCGGCATCCGCTTCAGCGTGGAAATCCTCGATGATGCCGAACGCTGGCAGCTCCTGCCCGGCGATGCCTGGCGGCAGCTCGACGCCGCCGTGCCCGGCCGTCTGCGCATCACCGTGCAGCCCGGCCGCTATCAGCCCGGCGAACACAGCGTGGAAGGCGACTGGTCGGGTGCATCCTATCTGCTCGGCGCGGGCGCGCTGGGCGCCGCTCCCGTCCGGGTCGAGGGACTGCGGGCCGATTCCCTTCAGGGCGACCGCGCCATGCTCGCCATCCTGCGCGACATGGGCGCGCGCCTTTCCGCAGACGCCGACGCCGTGACCGTGGAGCCTTCCGCTCTGCGCGGCATCGAGGTGGACATGGGAGCCTGCCCCGATCTCGTGCCCACCGTGGCCGTGCTGGCCGCCGCCGCGCACGGGACGACCCGCATCCGCAACGTGGCCCATCTCCGTATCAAGGAATCCGACCGCATCACGGCCCCGGCGCAGGAACTGGCCCGCGTGGGCGTGCGCGTCGATCCGCAGGAGGACGGGCTTATTGTCCACGGCCTCGGCGCGGATGTTCTTGCCGCCAATGTCCGGGCCCTGTCGCCCGACGCCCGTTTTCAGGCGCACAACGATCACCGTATCGCCATGTCGCTGGCCCTGCTCTCGCTCCTGCCCGGCGTATCCCTGTCCCTTGAGGATCGCATCGACGATCCCCGTGTCGTCGCCAAATCCTTCCCGCACTTCTGGCGTCTCTGGGAGGCACTCCGATGACCGCTTTTCGTCCCGGCCCGCAGGCGGCCGCTCCTGTTCTGGCATCTCTCGACACGCCGTCCGATGTCCGTGACGACGCGCCGCGCCGTACCGTCATCGTCGGCGCGCGCGGCCGCATGGGAGCCATGTTCCGCCGTCGTGCGCGCTCGGTCGGCGTTCCCGTCGAGGGGCTCGACATCCCCTTTGACGAGGACGCACTGGCCGCCGCCTGCGACGGCGCGGATCTGCTGCTGCTCTGCGTGCCCGTGGCCGTGCTTGGCGAAACGCTGCAAACCTTCGTGCCCCACCTGTCCCCCGCGGCCGTTGTGGCCGACATTACGTCCGTCAAGGAACAGCCCATGACGCTGATGCAGCGTTACTGGCGGGGGCCCGTGGTGGGGACGCATCCGCTCTTCGGCCCCGGAGCCCACAACGACGAGCCGCAGCCGGTGGCCGTCGTGCCGGGAACCGCCGCCGGCGACGCCCATGTGCGCCGCGTCGTCGCCTTCTTCGAGTCCATCGGCTGTCATCCCTTTATGACGACCGCCGCTGAACACGACAAGGCCGTGGCCCGTATCCAGAACCTCAACTTCATCACCAGTCTTGTCTATTTTGCCCTGCTGGCCGACGACGAAAGCCTGCTGCCCTTCCTGACGCCGTCCTTCCGCCGCCGCCACGCCGCCGCGCAAAAGATGCTTACCGAAGACGCCCCCATGTTCGCCGGCCTCTTCGACGCCAACCCCTACAGCCAGGAAGCCGTGCGCCAGTACAGCAAGCTGCTCAATATCGCCTCCGCCGGAGATATCGATTTGCTCTGCAACCGCGCCGTCCACTGGTGGCCCGACGCCTCCCTGCCGGAGCATGCCCGGGAAGAGAAGTAAGGGGTTATATTTTTGAGGGGGGAGGTAACCCCTTTTGGCTGGCCCACAAAAGGGGTTCCCTCCCCCCTCAAACTCCCCCTCCTTCCCCAAAACGCGCTTTATTCAGGTTCATGAAAAGGCGCGGGAACGCCGGAGCTTTCCCTGCGGCAGCCGTCCCCCGGGAAATAAAAAGCGAGATACGACGCGTAACGCCGAATCTCGAGCAAATATACAGCAATCTGTCCTGCGGGAGCTTTCGACGCACGACCTCTTTGCAGACAGCGCATAACACGCTACAACACCTCAGGGACAGTCCTCCGGTAAAGGAGGTTTGTCCTATGAGACGCTTCTTCCGGGATGTGCTCGCGACCTTTGTCGCGGGGCTTCTTGTGGCTGTGGTCGCTCATCTGATGGGCATATAACGCAGTCGCCCCGGTAAGAGGCGGAAACTCTTACCGGGGCAGAAACTTGAGACATAATTCTCCGGGGGCTGTCCCACGGGCAGGGGGTGTTAGCCGCACCCCTTGCCCTCTTTTCCATCCGCTGCGGGAAGCAAAAGCAAGTCTATCCCGCGCCGGGGCCCGGGCCGCTTGACAAAAGGCGCGCGGGGCGCAAAAAGGAATTGTGGCCCGCGATTGTGCGACCAACCAAGTTTTCTCTGAAGGACAGAGCCATGAAAGTATATTACGACAAAGACGCAGATCTCAGTGTGCTGAAAAACAAAACGGTGGCCATCATCGGCTACGGCAGCCAGGGCCATGCCCATGCCCAGAATCTGCGCGACTCCGGCG
>CAMBWG010000161.1 GCA_945871415.1 uncultured Desulfovibrio sp. | reverse complement strand
GATGCTCTTTGAGCATTTCCCCCAGCTTTTCATCGCTCAACGGCGCTTTGGGGTCCTCTTCGGAAATAAATTTCTTGATCAGCGCCTTGACGCTTTCCGAGCCTACGGCGCTGCCGTCGTCCACCGTCAGTCCGCTGTTGAAGAAGAACTTCAGCTCGAAGATGCCGTGCGGCGTAGCCACGAACTTGTTGGTGGTAATGCGGCTCACCGTGGATTCGTGCATGCCGATATCTTCCGCGATCTCCTTGAGAATCAGGGGGCCCAGTTTCGTCACGCCTTCCTCGAAAAAGGGGCGCTGATGGCGCACGATGCTTTCCACAACTTTATATAATGTTTTCTGCCGCTGATACAAGCTCTTGATAAGCCAGGATGCGGCCTTTTTTTTCTCCGCGCAGTACTCCATCTCCTTGTCGGAGCCGCTGAGCGGCAGATCGTTCAGCTCGGAGAGCTGCAAATGCGGCAGACCTTCGTCATTCAGCATGATGACAAAGTCTTTTCCCGACTTGTAGACATAGACATCGGGGCTGACGTAGGTCGGCTCGCTGTTGCCGAAACTGGCGCCGGGAAAGGGGTCCAGCGTCTGTATAAGCTCAAGATACTCCTGGAGATCCGTCATGTCGATCTTGAACTTGCGCAGCAGCGGCTTGTAGCGCCGGGCCTCCAGATCCTCAAGATGCTCCGTCACCAGCGAAACCAGCACCGGGTCGCGCTCATAGCCGAGATTACGGATCTGCACCATCAGACATTCGCTGGCGTCGCGCGCCGCAACCCCGACGGGATCGAACTGCTGCACCCGTTCCAGCACGGCCCGCACCTCGTCGGGCGTAGCCTGCGTCATGGCGGCAAGCTCGTCTACGGATGCCTGCAGATAGCCTACGGAAGACAGATTGCCGATAATGGCCTCGCCGATCTCCTGCTGACGTTCCGTCAGCGAGGAAAGACGCAGCTGCCAGCGCAAATGCCCGTCCAGCGAGGGCTTTTCCGCATAGCGGCCTTCAAAGGGCGTCATATCGTCGCCAACGTCGAATTCCTGCGACTGCGATCCCTTGGGCGTGCTGGCAAATTCGCCAAGATAATCCTCCCAGTCGGCATTGCGCGCCAGCTCGCCGTCATAGGCGGCGTCTTCGCGAATATCGCTGGGGCGGTCCTCCTGTTCGGAGGGCGCGGGGGCCTCCGGCTGCGGAGCGGATTCTTCCAGAAAAGGATTTTCCATCAGCTCCTGCTGCACGGTTTCGAGCAGGTCAACCCGCGACAGCTGAAGCAGACGGATAGCCTGCTGCAGCTGCGGCGTCATTACCAATTGTTGAGAAAGCTTGAGCTGTTGCCGTAATTCCAGTGCCATACCTTATCGCCTGTCTTAGTCCTTTCAAAGACTATGCCATAGCTTTCACCCAAGCGCAATGAGAAGCTTGCGCACGAAGGCGCAAGCAACGGCAAGGCCGGAGGATGCGTCCTCAGCGGGAGCGGCTCCCGCGCCGGCAAAATCCGCAAACGCCCGGCAGGCCATGCCGCAAAAAAAGCGGGGGGAAGAGAAAACGGCGTTCCTCTTCCCCCGGCGGATATGCGCGGATCGTGCTCCGGTTTTCAGTTTGAAACGCGTTGTGTTTCAAACCATGCGATCTGTCGTTTTGCGGAAAAAGCGTGTTTTTTCCGCTCACTCCGGGCCGGGCGGCGCGGTGACGCCGCCTCGCGCCCTGCCTTTTTCAATGGCAAAACGCTCTAGCCGCGCTTCATGTCTTCGATAAGGCGGCTCAGCCCCTGCGTCTGTTCGGCCAGAGCGTTGACGGCCTGCGCGGCCTGATTCATGGCCTGGGCATTCTGGGCCACGTTTTCATGGATATGAATGATGGACTTGTTGATTTCGTCGCTGGCGGCGGACTGCTCCTCTGCCGCCGTGGCGATGGCGCGCACTTCGTCGGCCGTCACTTCGGCGTCGTTCACAATCTGCTGGAGGGCTTCGCCGGACTGATTGGCAAAGCCGGTGGCCTGTTCCACCTGCTCGACGGCGCGATCCATCGATTCCATGCTCTTGGCGGTGCTTTCCTGAATGGCGCGAATGGCGTTGCCCACGTCCTGCGTGGAGGCCATGGTCTTTTCGGCCAGCTTGCGGACTTCATCGGCCACAACGGCAAAGCCCCGGCCCGCTTCGCCCGCGCGGGCGGCTTCAATGGCGGCATTCAGGGCCAGCAGGTTGGTCTGATCCGCAATATCGGAAATAACGCTCATGATGTCGCTGATGGACTGTGCATGATCGTTGAGCTGCACCATATCCTGCTTGAGCGTGCTGGAAACTTCGTGCACCTGCCGGATGCTCGCGAGAGAGTGCTGCACGATATCCGCGCCGTGTTCGGCTCTGGAACGCATCTCCGAGGAGACGGTCGAGGCCTGGGCGGCGTTGCGGGCCACTTCCTGTACGGCGGCGTTCATCTGGTTCATGGCCGTGGCCGCTTCGGAAAGGCGATCCGCGGAGAACTGCGCGCCCTTGTCGGACTGCTCGATCTGGGCCGACAGCTGCACGGACGCGGAAGACACCACTTCGACGACGCCCTCCAGCTGCCCCGCTGCCGCCAGCATGCCGTCGCGGCGGGCGCTCTCCGCCATGCGCTGAGCTTCCTGAGCGGCCTTCATGGCCTCGGTGGCCTCGCGGCCCTTGGCTTCGGCCTCGCGACTCTTTTCCTCGGCGGCCTGAATATTGTTCTTCAGACTGGCCACCATGACGCGCAGTGAATCGGCCAGCATGCCCGTTTCGTCGTCGCTGGTGACGTTCAGCTCGCGATCAAGATGCCCTTCGGCCACCTCGTGGGCAAATTCCTGCGTACGACGCAGGGGACCGACAATGGCCCGGGTAATGCCGAAGGCAAAGGCAAGGCCGATGATCAGCGCAATGCCGACCAGCATCCAGCCGCGTTCTTCGGAACTCGTCAACTCCGTCACGCCATGCTGCAGCAGCCTGGTGGAGTCCGCCTGCACCAGCTCGCCAAAGGTCTTGATGGTCGAAAAACAAGCATTATAGAGCTTGATGCGTTCCTGCGTCAGTTCCTCGCTCTGCCGCAGCATGCCGGAAATCTTCTGGGCCATCTCGCTGAAGGTCGTCAGCGCGGCGGAGGCATCGTCAAACATGGCGCGGCAATCCTCCCGCAGGAGGTATTGCCGGATCTGCCCCATTTCGGCGACAACGCTCTTGAAGTCGGCAACGGTCTTGTCCAGAACCGAAACATCCCTGCCGTCCAGAGCGAGCAGCAGGGACTGCAGGGCCGAGGCAGCCCCCTCCATGACGGAGGAAACGCGCGCCATATTGGCCGCATACTGACGGCTTTCCTGCGGCATGAAGCTGTTGATGTAGCCGGTAAGCGTCTGGCTCATGCTCGACGAAAGCGTCATCAGCTTCTGGCGGGCGAAGGTGCTGGACTCCACCATCTGCCGGCGCGTCTTTTCAAATTCGCGCATCGTGCTTACGCCCCGCTCCACACAGTCCTGAAACTGTGCAAACAGGCGGCCGTATTCTTCAAGAAATTCCGTCGTCTTGGGCGCGTGGAAGGCCTGGTTCAGCTTCGTCAGTTCCTCCAGAGAGGTCTGCCCCTGCCTGATGTAGTCCCGATACCTCCCCAGAGCGTCCTCCTTGCCTTCCGAGAAGAAAATGCGGACGCTGTAACCCGCCAGCAGCAGGTTGCTCTGCAACGTATTGTTGACGGCATACCGCGGGACGCGGTCATTGGCGATAAGTCCGGACGTTTTCAGGCTGTCGTCCAGCGCCGTCTGCATCATGAACCCCAGAATACAGATGAGCGCCAGCAGGATGCCGAAGCCGCCGCCTATTTTCATACCTATCGAGATTCTCATACGCTCTCCCTTGCCGAGCCCGTTCCCGACGACTGCCGCCGCCGCTGCCAAAACCAGGAAGCATGCCCCGCGGCACGCTTCGCACATACACTGCGAGCAGGAATCGTTCCTGCGAACATTCCCGCGGACTTTTGTTCTTACCCCATGCCTTCTTTCTTCCGGAGAAAGAGGCAGACAAATCAGGAAATGCGCGGCAGACCCATATCTGCCCTAAAAGTCGACATCATCTTAGCAAAAGAAAGAGGCTGCCACAACTCCAATATCTCTGTCCGACGGATTTCTCTGCGCAAAAGGCCGCCCATCAGGGATAATAACGAAGATTATAATACTTTTATGTCTGGACCATCGCCGCCCCGGCAGTCTTCGGCAAAGCCGGGCGGAGGGAATGCCCCGCCATGACGCCGCGCACGTCCTGATGATGCTATCGGCAAAATCGCAAAAACCTTTGCCGCAGAGGCGCATACTTCCCGCAAAAGCCGGAATCCGCCTTGTTTTTTCCCGTCGATACGTCTATGATTTCCGGACTTATGAATAGTGCTTTCATGACGCAGGCTGAGGCTTTCGGAACATGTTCTGACGCTCATCAACAAGGGAACCATCATGAACAACAAAAGCAACTTTCTCATTTACCTGTCTGAATTTATCGGCACTTTTGTCTTTCTGCTGTGCGGTATCGGCTGCGTTTCCGGCCTCAAGCTGGCCGGGGCCAGCTTCGGCCAGTGGGAAATCGGCATTGTCTGGGGTATTGCCGTCGCCATGGGCGTCTATGTCTGCGCCGGTGTTTCCGGGGCGCATCTGAGTCCCTCCGTCACCATCGCTCTGGCCATTTTCGGCGACTTCGACAAGCGCAAGGTCGTTCCTTATATTGTTGCACAAATGCTGGCCGGCTTCTGCGCCGCCGCCGTCGCCTACCTGCTGTATGCCAGTCTCTTTGCCGAAGCCGTCGCCGCCGCTGCCGGCGACGCCGCCAAGATGACCATGCTCGCCGGAGCCTTCTGCACCTTTCCGCATCCCAGCATCACCTTCGGCCAGGCCTTTCTGGTGGAAGTCGTCATCACCGCTGTGCTCATGTGCCTGATCATGGCCCTTGTGGATTCCAAAAACGCAGCTCCGGGAAGCAACCTCGGCGGTCTGCTCATCGGCCTGCTGGTGGCGCTTATCGGCGCCTGTTTCGGCCCGCTGACCGGCTTTGCCATGAATGCCGCGCGTGACTTCGGTCCGCGCCTCTTCGCCACCCTGGCCGGCTGGGGCAGCGATGCCATGACCGGCTACGCCGTCAACAGCCATCTTTCCCTTCCTTATTTCCTCGTGCCCCTGATTGCGCCCATTATCGGCGCCTGTATCGGCGCCGCCGTCTATAAGTATGTCATTGCCGTGGCCCTCTCCCGTCAACAATCCTAGTGCGCCCATTGCGCAGGAGTCATCGCATGAGCCAGAAAAAGTATATTGTCGCTCTTGATCAGGGCACTACCAGCTCCCGCACCGTCATTCTCGACAAGGACGTGAATATCGTCACCGTTGCGCAGCGCGAGTTCCCCCAGATCTACCCCCGTCCGGGCTGGGTGGAGCATGACCCCCGGCAGATCTGGGCCAGCCAGAGCTCCACGCTGGCGGAGGCGCTGGCAAGCTGCGGCATCACTTCCGAAGAGATCGCGGCCATCGGCATCACCAACCAGCGCGAAACCACCATTGTCTGGGAACGCGAAACCGGCAAACCCGTGTACAACGCCATTGTCTGGCAGTGCCGCCGGACGGCGGAAATCTGCGACGAACTGAAAAAAATCGCCGGTTTTGAAGACTACATCAAGCAAAATACGGGGCTGCTGCTCGACACCTATTTCTCAGGCACCAAGATCAAGTGGATTCTTG